>NZ_JAAOHT010000046.1:0-1544 GCF_011440255.1 Haloarcula sp. JP-Z28
GGTTCGTCCTCGTACTCGCCGCGGTAGGCTCCCCAGAGGTCGCCTTTCGAAACAGGCCCCTCGGGGAAGACGTGACAGGTCGCGCTCGCGCCGCGGATCATGTCCACCGCATGCACGGTAAAGGACACGTCGATGCCGAGGAACTGCTGGATCTCGGCCTCGTGGCGGTGTCCCGTCGGCGCGTACGGACGGACGACGCCCGAGCGCTCGGGGTGGCTGGAGGCCTCGCCGCCGCCGGCTCCGCCCTCGCTTGATCCGACCTTCACGTCGACGACGATCTGCTCGTCACCGGAGAGGATGTCGGCCTCGAACAGCGGGAGTAGGCCCAGGATTGTCGCCGTGGCGTTACAGCCGCCGGAGGCGATGAGGTCCGCGCCTTCGAGGTTGTCGCGGTTGAGTTCCGGCAGCGCGTACTCGCTCTGTTCGAGGAGTTTCGGGCGTGTGTGCCCGTCGTACCACTCGTCGTACTGGGCCTCGCTCTCGAGGCGGAAGTCCGCCGAGAGGTCGACGACTGTGCCGGCGGCCTCCTGAAACGCGTCTATCTGCTCCATCGAGACGCCGTGGGGCGTCGCAGCGAACAGCACGTCGACCGACTCCAGGTCTTCCGGCGAACTAAAGCGTAGGTCCGAGTGCCGAAGGTTCGGGTGCGAGTGCCCGATAGTCTTGTTCTCCTTCGAGCGGCTGGTCGCCTGTGCCAGTTCGAACTCGGGATGGCCGTCAAGCAGGCGAAGCAGTTCCCCGCCGGTGAAGCCGGAGCCGCCGACGACGCTTGCCGTGTACGTCATGCTGTCACCTCGGCGTCGGTCTCGGTCGCCGCCTTCTGTTCGAGCCAGTCGACAACCTTCGCGGGTACGTCCACGTCGGTGACCTCGTTCAAGGCCTTGAATTCGACAGTGTGGTTGACCTCGTGGACCGTGTAGTCCTCGAACTCACGCGCTCGCGGCTCGCCTTGCTCACGGCTGTCGCCGTTCGCATTCGAGGCGCGTTGCGCCTCGCTCTCGCCGCTCGCGTCTTGGGTGTCGCTTTGGGACACCCCCACCTCCATCAGGTCGATACCGAGCAGCCCGCCCCCGACCGCGTCGGAAGCCTTCTCGACTAGTTCCAGTGCGCGGTCGTCGAGTTCGAACTCGTTGGTCTCAGCGCCCTTGGCAGCGTTGGTGAGCCAGTGGTCCGAGGAGCGGACCATCGCCGCGATGGGCTCGCCGTCGACAGCCAGCACGCGCATGTCGCGGCCGGGCTTTTCCACGAACTCCTGTACGTAGAAGATCTTGTGCTCGTAGTGGCCAAGTGTCTCCTTGTGTTCGAGGATAGCCTCGGCGGCCGAGCGGGAGTCGATCTTCGCCATCAGGCGACCCCACGAGCCGACAACGGGTTTGAGGACGCAGGGGTAGCCGAACTTCTCGATGGATTCCAGCGCGGCGTCCTTCGTGAACGCCACGTCGGTGTTGGGCGTCGGCACGCCCGCGGCCTCTAACGCGAGGCTGTTGTTGACCTTGTCCGCACAGGTGTCGGCGACCTCGGGACCGTTGACGACCGGCACGCCG
>NZ_JAAOHT010000046.1:1554-34941 GCF_011440255.1 Haloarcula sp. JP-Z28
AGCGGCCGAGCGGGAGTCGATCTTCGCCATCAGGCGACCCCACGAGCCGACAACGGGTTTGAGGACGCAGGGGTAGCCGAACTTCTCGATGGATTCCAGCGCGGCGTCCTTCGTGAACGCCACGTCGGTGTTAGGCGTCGGCACGCCCGCGGCCTCTAACGCGAGGCTGTTGTTGACCTTGTCCGCACAGGTGTCGGCGACCTCGGGACCGTTGACGACCGGCACGCCGTAGGCCTCCGCGAACTTCGTCGCGTACACGCTACGACTGGTCGCCAGACAGCGGTCGACGACGATGTCCAGATCCTCGAAGGCCTCGGGGGCCTCGTGGATATTGAACTGCTGTTTGCGAACGTCTATTTTCTCGATCTCGTGGTCGCGCTCGCGCAGTTCCGACAGGAGCAGCTTCTCGTCCCGGCGGATGCGCGAGTAGAGGAGTCCGACTTTCATACTGAGTCCTCCGTGGGTTCGCGGCTCGCAGCGTCGAGCGCCACGGTCACGTACGGCGCCGAGCGCCGCGCCACCGCGAACACCTCACTCACCCCAGTCCTCTTCGAGCTCGGGTGCGCTGTCGAGCTCGACAGGGTCGGCGCCAACGACTTCCAGTTCGGCACCGCAGGTGGCACAGTCAACGATCTCTCCGACTTCGAGGTTGTCGTGCAGGGACACGTCCGCCCCACACTCGATGCATTCTGCCATTGTAGTTCATCCTGTGACAGGGATACACTTAAAGCCTTCGAACATATCAGAATGTTTTAATTAGATATACCGCGCTCTAATGGTATCAAAGCCCTATATCCGCCATGTCTCTGAGTTGTATATCAGAATTATGGTATAATCGTCCCACGAGGGGACGGTGGTCGCTCAGACATACCGGTCCACCTCCGTCTGGCGGCGGTCAGCCGCCTGTGAAACCGCCTGCCGGCGGTCAGCCAGTACCTCGCGGTCAGCGGCGAGGGCGTCCACTGCTACCGACACCTGCTCGGCAACAGCGTCGGGGGCCGGGCCGCCGCGAGAGTCCCGCATCGCGACACTTTCCGTCGGGTCGAGTGCGGCCTCCAGCGCGTCGCGGTCGACGTAAGTTGACAGGGGTTCGCCGAGCACGTCCTCGGCCAGCCCCGACAACGCCTCGTAGTCGGGCGCGTCTTCCTCGGGCCCCAGACCGGCGGCGGCCTCGGCAACGACCTCGTGGGCCGTGCGGAACGGCACACCGGCCATCGCCAGCAAGTCCGCCACGCCAGTCGCCGTCGCAAATCCGTCAGTGGCCGCCACTTCGAGCGTCTCGGCGGGCCAGTCAGCGGTCGCAACCGCGCCGGCGGCGACTTCCACGCTCTCGGTGACGCTGTCGATGGCGTCCCAGGCATGGCGGCCGGCGCGCTGCAGGTCGCGGTTGTACGCCCGGGGCTGGCCCTTCAGGTTAGTCAGCAGGCCGTTTAGCCCGGCGACGGCGTCACCCGTGCGTCCACGGACCAGTTCCAGTGTGTCGGGGTTCTTTTTTTGGGGCATAATCGACGACGTCGAGGCGTAGTCGTCGTCGAGGGCGACGTGACCCTTGCTCGCCATCACGACCACGTCCTCGGCCAGCCCCGACAGGGTCGTCGCCAGCGTTGCCACGGCGCTGGTCGTCTCGACGAGGAAGTCGCGCGTCGCCGAGGCATCCATCGAGTTCTCCGCCACCGAGTCGAACCCGAGCAGTGCCGCGGTGCGCTCGCGGTCCACGTCGAAGGGCGTCCCCGCGAAGGCGGCCGACCCGAGGGGGTTCTGGTTGACGCGCTCGTAGGCATCCAGCAGGCGCCCGGTGTCGCGCTGGAGCGCCTGTTCGTAGGAGAGCACCCAGTGAGCGACCGTCGTCGGCTGGGCGGGCTGGAGATGCGTGTAGCCGGGCATCACCGTCCCGTCCTCGGCGCGAGCGACCTCGATGAGTTGCTCGCGGGCACCGACGACGGTCTCAATGAGGTCCAAAATGTCCTCACGCAGGCGGTAGCGGATGCAGGCCGCCACCTCGTCGTTGCGCGAACGGGCAGTGTGCATCTTCCCGCCGTCCGGGCCAACGCGCTCGATGACGGCGCTCTCTATCGCCTCGTGTACGTCCTCGCCGTCGGGTAGCGCGTCATGGCCTGCGTCCTCCACGTCCGCCAGCGCGGCCAGCACGTCGCCGGCCGTCTCGCGGTCGATGATCTCCCGTTCGGCCAGCATCACGACGTGGGCGCGGTCGACGGCCAGGTCGGCCGCGAAGATGCGCTCGTCGTCTGACAGCGAGGAGAGGAACGACCGGGCGGGCCCGCCCGCGAAGCGGTCACGGCGGACGACCGTCTCGTCGTGGTCGTCGGCGTTTGCCGTCTCGTGGTCCTCGCCGTCGCTCATTCGCTTACTCCTCCGTGTCCTCGTTCGCGGCGTGGTCGCCGCTGCCGTCTGTCACGGCGGCCCCTTTCTTCGCGTCGTCCAGAATCTTGTTCGCGAGGCGGGACTGGAAGCCGTGGTACTTCGCGACGCCGGTCGCGTCCTGCTGGGTGATACCGCCGGAGACATCCTCCTCGTTGAACGAGGCCGCCGACTCGCTGTAGACGGCGTAGTCGGACTCGCGCGAGACCGGGCGGCAGTGGCCGCCTTCGAGTTTCACCGTCACAGTGCCAGTGACGCGCTCGTTGGTGTCGTCGATGAACGCTTCGAGTGCGCCCGTCAGCGGCGCATCGACGAGGCCCTGATAGGCCTTCTGGGACCACTCCTGATCGACCTGAGCCTTGAACTGGCGTTCTTCTTGTGTAAGGACGAGCCCCTCAAGCGCCTCGTGGGCCGTCAGCAAGACGGTGGCCGCGGGGTGCTCGTAGTTCTCGCGGACTTTCAGCCCGAGCATGCGGTCCTCCATCATGTCCGTGCGACCGATACCGTGGGCACCCGCCTGCTCGTTGAGTTGTTCGATGAGTTCGACCCCGCCGAGTTCCTCGCCGTCAACGGCAACGGGAACGCCGTCTTCAAATTCGACCTCGACGAGTTCGGCATCCTTGTCCGAGGGGTTGTCCGTCCACTTGTAGATGTCGTCGGCTGGAATAGTGCTCGGGTCTTCGAGTTCGGAGCCCTCGATGGAGCGGCTCCAGAGGTTCGTGTCGATCGAGTAGCGACCGCCGTCGCCACCCTCGACGGGCAGGCCCTTCTCGGCGGCGTACTCGTTTTCCCATTCGCGGGTCAGTCCGAGTTCACGGACCGGTGCGATGACATCGAGGTCGGAGTCGCGCCAGACAGACTCGAAGCGGAGTTGGTCGTTGCCCTTGCCGGTACAGCCGTGTGCGACGGCCGAGCAGCCCTCCTCTTCGGCGACTGAGAGAATGGCTTTGGCGATGACCGGGCGCGCGAGAGCGGTCCCGAGCGGGTAGCCCTGGTAGTCAGCGTTAGCCTTGACGGCTTCCATACAGAGGTCTGCGAACTCCTCGGTGGCGTCGACGACGTGCTGTTCGACGCCCAGCGCCTCGGCGGTCTCCTCCGCCTCCTCGAACTCGTAGTCGGGCTGGCCAACGTCGACGGTAACGCCGATGACCTCGTCGTAGCCGTACTCTTCTTTCAGCAGCGATACGCAAACTGTCGTGTCGAGCCCGCCCGAGAAGGCGAGCGCGACGGTTCCGTTTCCTTCTGGCATGGATGTGTTCTGGATTGGTTCCGTGGTGTGCCTGTCGGTTTCTCGATCAAACAATGGATCGAGTATCCCATCGAACCGACGACGACGGCGTCTAGCGACGAAGCGAACCTGTCAATTGAAGAGTAAGTAGTAGTGGGCCTAGAAACGGCCCGGTCGTCGTCGTCGTGGGGAGAAACGGAGGGACCCCTCGCTGTCCGCAGCGAGCATCGTGGAGAGAGGGGTCCGCGTCATGTACTTTCTGCTGTGTGACTCGGGTACTAATAGTTTCCGTGTTCACAGTGGCGTGTGAATAGACAACAAACACCGGACATCAGCAGTCATCGCGTCGCCCATAGCGACCAGCATCGACAACAGACTGGCGTATGATGAGGTTTAAACGGTGTATTCGTCTTCGGTCTGGCTATTGGCCAGCATCGACAGTGTCGCACCCGCCTCCCGGCGACTCGGTTTCCTCGCCATTGGTGGCCGTCTCGTTGGCTGGCGTAGCGTCGGCAACGTCCGTCCGTTCACCCGCCGGGGTCCGCTCCGGCCCGGCCCCCGAGCGGTCACCCACTTCGGTTCGGTTCGCCGCATCACTGCCGCGGTCACCGGCAACCTCAGGTCGAGCCTGCTGCCCGACGTTCGGGCCGGCGATACCCTGTGCGATAGCGGCGACTTCCGGTCCGCTCAGTTCGCTCGCGCGCTGTGAGAGGGCCTTGATCGCCGTCGCATTGATCCCCTTCTTTTCTAGCACTTCAGTGGGGAGCTGACTGGCGGTTTCGTTCGTCTCGGTAGCCAGTCGCTGAACGTTCCTCGTCTCCGCGTGGAGCTGGGCGGCCTTCGCCCGGTACTCGCCCTCACTCATCGAGCCGTTCTCGCGGGCTTGCTCCAGCGCTTGCTTTCGCTGTTGGAGTTCGTCAAGTCGGGACTCGGAGTCGTTCACCTGCTCGGCGACGACAGACGCCTTCGCATCGTCAGTGTTCGCCTGTGCGATGCGGACCCCGAAGGTCCGTGACTGGACCTCGCCGTCCAGTTCAGCTTCCTGCACGCTGACGACGCCTGCCAGCTGTGCGCCGGGGGCCGTCGGGTTCTCGTTGGCCTGTTCGGTCACCGCTTCCATTTCCTGTGCCATCGTTGCGGCGGGCACTGCGGCGAGCGTGCTCACCACGAGCAGCAACGCCAGCAATACCGGGGTGGCTCGTCTCATTCTATCCAGTACTTGTCCATCCAAGACCCTATAAATAGGCGTCAGTGATGCCGGGTTAGCGCCGATTAAGCCGGATTAAAACCGCAATACTGCGCTCGAACCAGCTGACAGGTTCCGGTGAACGGTCGGTGTCTTTATTACTGTGTTTCGCCGTCGCTGTCGGTTCCGTCGCCCTCGCCGCCGTTGCCACCAGTCACGTCAGTGTCCGGCAGTGTCACCACGTTCTCCCGGCCGATGCGGAACGTTTCGACCTTGTTCTCGTCGCGCAAGCCGCCAATGACCTGACTCGTCTTGGCGTCGGTCCAGTCGAGTTCGCCGGCCACCTGCTGTTGTTTGAGCCGCCCGCCGTTCGAGTCAAGCAGTTGCAGGACCTGCTCCTCGTTGCTCAGGAGTTCGGCCGGCGGTGCGCCAGCGTCGGCGTCCGTGCCGGCGGGGGCCTCCGTGTTTGAATCGTCAGATTCGACCATCGACGCCGGTGGTTCGGCCGACTCACCGCCGCCAAGGACACCGTACCGTCGAAGGGCATACGCTCCGGCGGCGATGCCGACCAGCGCGAGGAGTCCGCCGACGAGGAGGCCGTTCGACCCACTGTCACCGCCAGCGCTGTCCCCCGAAGTGACAACCACTCGTGGCTCCGATTCCCCGAACGTCTGTTGGCCCCGCCAGGTGACAGAGTCGTTCTTCCGTTCGTCGGCCTGCGGTGCGACGGAGTCGGCCTGATAGCCTGCCGGCCAGCGGACAGTCAGTGAGGTCTCGCTGTCCAGAAACAGCCCCGAGAGCGCGTCGCCGATTTCGAGGCGGTCACCGGAGACGCCGGCGAAGTTTGTCCACTGGAACCGGTAGGTGATAACGCCGTACGTCTGGCCGAACGTGTCTTCGCGCGCGCTCACAGTGACGTTCTCGATAGCCATCTCGCGGCCGGTCGCGTTCTCCGCGGCCCCGGCAGTGCGTTGCATCCGGCTCTCGAAGCGGTCCGTGTACGCTGCAGGGTTTGCCTGGATATCCGCTCGCAGGTCCTCGAAGGCCTGCGTGGCGTTGTCGTCGTCTAACCGGATGCGGTAGGCGACCGTCCAGTCGGCGGCCCCATCTGGTCCCACGTCAGCGGTCATCACGACCACGTCTGCATCGACAGACTGCTGGCCGAGGCTACCGAAACCGGCCCCGGTCGCTGTCGGTACAAGCAGTGCTACTGCGACGAATACGACTACCAGCGTTCCAGCGCTCCGGCCCATCCTACCGCGGCTACCTTCTCAGCAGGTATATCGTTTATTGCCGATTGTGTGAACTGATACGCTGCGGCCTTACATCACATGCCGCATCTCTGCCGGAGCCTGAATCGCCGGCCGCTGTGGCCACAAGGGGTTTGCCACGTGAGGGAGTCCTGTCGAGCATGGACAGAGCGAAACTCGACGTGGACACCCTGCTGAAGATTGTCCTCGTCCTCATTGTCGTCTGGTTGGTGCTCGAAATTATCGGTGGGGTTCTGGGACTGTTAGGCTGGCTTCTGGGGCCGCTCCAGCCGATACTCGGCGTGGTTCTGGTCGTCCTCATCGTCCTGTGGCTGCTTGACCGGCTGTAGGACCGCGCTCTTTTTCCCGACAGCAAGCGACCCGCTCACTGTGTACAGCATCAACGTCCCGCTCCCGTCAGCAGTCACGTCGCTGGCGGCCGACCTTGCGGCGGACCTGCCGCTCGCACAGCGACGAGGCCGGGGCGAGCACACGCTGGTCGCCAAGCGGCTGGGCGGTGGCGACCATGCGGCCTACGCTCGACTGGAAGCACAGGGTCGGGAGGCGCTTCGCGGCCAACCGGCGTTCGAGGCGAAGATTGCAGGCGTCGAGCAGTTCGAAACAGCCGTGACCGGGCCATCGCCGGTGGTGTATCTCGCCGTCGAGAGCCCCGGACTGGTCGCCTTGCACGAGCGGCTCTGCGAGCGGGTCGACCCGGTAATGGAAGGCGACGCGTACGTCCCGCACGTGACCGTCGCCCGCGGCGGGGACTTGGACGCGGCCGCACGGCTGGTCGAGCGAGACATCGAACCGATTCGGTGGACCGTCGACGAACTCGCTTTTTATGACGCCGACCGAAACCAGCCGGTCAGCCGGGTGTCGTTGCCGGCGTAGCGCTGCTCAGTTGTCTGTCCCGGCACAGTGGCGAACAGGCGGCACGCGTCGGTTCCGGCGCGGTGGTGCCGCACAACTGCTATTCGCGCCGGGCTATGGTTACGTCACAGCGGCCGTGGTCTCGGCTTCGGATATAAACGGTTGGACCGAAAGCAATGCTTTTGGAGCGGCCTACCATCCACTACAGATATGGATTACCGCGAAGTCGACAGTACGTCCGAGTTCGTCTGCCGACTGGAGCACGGTGGGGACTGGCGCGCGCAGATCGAGGCCTTCGCGGACGAACAGGGCATCGACGCCGGCTTTTTTTACGGGCTTGGGGCAGTGCAGGACGCGGAACTCATGTTCTACGACCAAGACCGGACCGAGTACGACTCGCTGACCTTCGACGAACCGCTTGAAGTCGCCGCCTGTATGGGCAATATCTCGCATCTCGACGGGGAGCGGTTCGCCCATACACACGCCGTCCTCTCGCGGCCCGACGGCGAGGCGGTCGCCGGCCATCTGAACGCCGGCACCGTCTGGGCGGGTGAACTGTACGTCCGCGGGTTCGATACGGAACTCCAGCGGGAGCACGACGAGCCGACCGACCTGGACCTCTGGAATATCTAAGATGCGGGAGGCCGACGAACAGTACTTCGAAACGCTCGAAACCCAGCTCGAAGCCGCCTTCGACGTCGCCGAGCGGGCCAAAGAGCGCGGTGGCGACCCAAAGCCCGAAGTCGAGATTCCGACCGCCCGTGACATGGCCGACCGGGTCGAGAACATCCTCGGCATCGACGGCGTTGCCGAGCGGGTGCGGGAACTGGAAGGACAGATGTCCCGCGAAGAAGCCGCACTGGAACTGGTCGAGGACTTCGTCGAGGGGACTGTCGGCGACTACGACAGCCGCGAGGGGAAAGTCGAGGGTGCGGTCCGGACTGCTGTTGCCCTGCTGACCGAGGGTGTCGTTGCCGCCCCAATCGAGGGTATCGACCGCGTGGAACTGCTGGAAAACGACGACGGCACGGAGTTCATCAACGTCTACTACGCTGGCCCGATCCGCTCGGCCGGCGGGACCGCACAGGCGCTCTCAGTGCTGGTCGCCGACTACGCCCGCGCACTGCTTGGCATCGACCAGTACAAGGCCCGCGACGACGAGATCGGCCGCTACGCCGAAGAGATCGACCTCTACGACAAGGACACCGGCCTCCAGTACTCGCCAAAAGAAAAGGAGACGAAGTTCATCGCCGAGCACATGCCCATCATGCTCGACGGCGAGGCGACCGGCGACGAGGAGGTGTCGGGCTATCGGGACCTCGAACGCGTCGACTCGAACTCCCCGCGTGGCGGGATGTGTCTGGTACTGGCCGAAGGGATTGCGCTGAAAGCGCCGAAGATACAGCGCTACACCCGGAATCTAGACGAGGTCGACTGGCCGTGGCTGCAGGACCTCATCGACGGGACCATCGGCAAGGACGAAGCCGACGAGGGGGACGGCGCAGAAGACGCGAACGGCGACGACGGTGGCGACGGCGCGGACGACGACGGCGGGGACGAGGCTGACGAGCAGGCGGGACCGCCGCGGGTCGAACCCGCCGACAAATACCTCCGGGACCTCATCGCCGGCCGCCCGGTGTTCTCCCACCCGTCGAAATCGGGCGGGTTCCGGCTTCGCTACGGCCGGTCACGCAACCACGGCTTTGCGACCGCCGGCGTCCACCCGGCAACGATGCACCTCGTCGACGACTTCCTCGCGACGGGGACTCAGATCAAGACCGAGCGGCCGGGGAAAGCCGCCGGCGTCGTGCCGGTCGACACCATCGAGGGGCCGACCGTACGTCTGGCTAATGGCGACGTGCGCCGCATCGACGACGCCGAGGAGGCACTGGCAGTCCGCAACGGCGTCGAGAAGATACTCGACCTTGGTGAGTATCTGGTCAACTACGGCGAGTTCGTCGAGAACAACCATCCGCTCGCGCCGGCCTCCTACACCGTCGAGTGGTGGGAGCAAGACCTCGCGGCCGCCGGTGCGGACGTGCAGGCGATGCAGGACTCGCCCCACATCGACCTCGCCGACCCGAGCGCCGAGGAAGCCATCGAGTGGGCGACCGAGTACGACGCCCCGCTGCACCCGAAATACACCTACCTCTGGCACGACGTGAGCATCGAACAGGTGTGTGCGCTCGCCGACGCCGTCGAGGACGCACAGGTCGCACAGGCCGACGGTGCGTACGCCGACCCGGAGATGGACGGCACAGCAGGCGATGCGCACAGCGACGACGGCGTGCTCGTCCTGCCACGGAGCGATGCCGTCCAACAGACGCTCGAACACCTTCTCATCGAGCATACGCAGGACGAGGAGACGATTACGGTCACCGACTGGGTGCCGCTGGTGCGGACGCTTGGGTTCTCCCGGTCGCTAGAGCGGGACTGGACGCGAGAAGACCTCTCCGAGCACGCGCGAACCTACGGTGAGAGCGAGTCGCTCGACGCAATCGGCGTTGCCGAGGATGCCGAGCGAGAAGACGGCCAGAACGCCATCAAGGCGATAAACGAGGTTGCGCCATTTCAGGTTCGGGAGCGCGCCCCGACCCGCATCGGCAACCGAATGGGTCGCCCCGAGAAATCCGAGCGGCGGGACCTCTCGCCGGCCGTCCACACGCTCAGCCCCATCGGCGAGGCCGGCGGGGCACAGCGAGACGTGGCCAAGGCGACGAAACACGCCGACGACATGAGCGATACGCCCGGCCAGGTCGAGGTCGAAGTAGCCCGGCGGCGCTGTCCTGACTGCGGGACCGAGACCCACCAGGCAAACTGTGCCGAATGCGGCGGAACCACCGAGCCAGTGTACGTCTGTCCCGACTGTGAAGCCGAGGTCGAGCGCGACGAGTCCGGCCGCGCGGAGTGTGGGCGCTGTGAGACACTCGCCTCACCGACCCAGTACAAAGTGCTCGACCTGCAGGAAGCGTATCGGGACGCCCTGCAGAGCGTCGGTGAGCGCGAAACGGCCTTCGAACAACTGAAAGCAGTCAAGGGACTCACCTCCGAGGAGAAGGTCCCGGAACCGATGGAGAAGGGAATCCTCCGGGCAAAACACGACGTCTCGGCGTTCAAGGACGGCACCGTCCGCTACGATATGACCGACTTGCCGGTGACGGCGGTCCGAGCCTCAGAACTGGATGTCTCTGCCGAGCGACTCCGGGGACTGGGCTACACAGAGGACATCCACGGCGACCCGCTGACCCACGAGGACCAGCTGGTCGAGCTAAAGGTCCAGGATATCGTCCTCTCGGACGGCGCGGCCGAGCACATGCTCCAGACCGCCCGGTTCGTCGACGACCTCTTGGAACAGTACTATGGGCTGGAGCGGTTCTACGAGTTCGACGACCGCGAAGACCTCGTCGGCGAACTCGTGTTCGGAATGGCCCCCCACACCAGCGCGGCGACGGTCGGCCGTGTGGTCGGCTTCACCTCCGCCGCCGTCGGCTACGCGCACCCGTACTTCCACGCCGCCAAGCGACGGAACTGCTTCCATCCGGACACCCGGCTGTGGTACGAGGACGAGAACGACGACTGGGAATACGGCACCATCGAGGAACTGGTCGAAAGTCGACTGGACGACCCCCAAGAGGACGACTTTGGAACGCTCGTGCAGGAGTTAGACGGCGACCTCACCGTGTCGTCGCTGGGCGAGAACGGTCCCTGTCGCCAGCCCGTCGACGCCGTCTCGAAACACCCCGCGCCGGACCACCTCGTGGAAGTAGCCGTCGGCGACCGGACGCTCCGTGTCACGCCCGACCACACGATGCTCCAGGCCGGTCCCGATGGAATCGAGGAGGTCCCGGCCAGCGATTTAGCCGCCGGCGACGACCTCCCTGCCTACGACGGCGGCGAGACGACGACGATGACGGCACGCGGCGAGGCCTCGACGGCGGCTACCGACGGCGCAGCCCCGACAGACACCGTCGAGGCTGTCGAGTACGTCGAAAGCGATGTCGACCACGTCTACTGTCTCACAGTCGCCGACACGCACCGGGTTGCCGTCGAAGGGACCTACGTCGGCCAGTGCGACGGCGATGAGGACTGCGTGATGCTCCTGATGGACGGCCTGCTGAACTTCTCGAAGTCGTACCTCCCGAACCAGCGTGGCGGCCAGATGGACGCCCCGCTGGTGATGTCCTCGCGTATCGACCCCAGCGAAATCGACGACGAGGCCCACAACATGGACATCATGGACGCCTATCCCCGAGAGTTCTACGAGGCAACCCGCGAGATGAAAGACCCGACCGAGGTCGAGGACGTGATGAAAATCGCCGAGGAGACGCTGGGGACCGACCGCGAGTACACCGAGTTCCGGCATACGCACGACACGGCGAACATCGCTGCCGGGCCGGACCTCTCGGCGTACAAGACGCTCGGCTCGATGGAGGACAAGATGGACGCCCAGCTGGAGATTTCCCGGAAGCTGCGGGCCGTCGTCGAGAGCGATGTGGCCGAACGAATCATCGAGTACCACTTCCTGCCGGACCTCATCGGCAACCTCCGGGCCTTTTCCAGACAGGAGGTCCGGTGTCTCGACTGCGGGGAGTCGTTCCGCCGTGCGCCCCTGACCGGCGACTGCCGGGAGTGTGGCGGCCGCGTCAACCTCACCGTCCACGAGGGGTCGGTCAACAAGTACATCGACACAGCCATCCGCGTCGCCGACGAGTTCGGTGCCCGCGACTACACGAAACAGCGGCTCAAGATACTGGAACGGAAAATCGAGTCGGTGTTCGAGAACGACCACAACAAGCAGTCAGGTATCGCGGACTTCATGTGAGCCGTCCCGGGACCGCCTTCGGGACGCCCGACCGGGTCCGCCCATCGGGCGGCGTGTGTCAGCGGGCGCGTCCGCGTTCGGGGTGGCATTTAAATTCGAACCGCGTTCTCAGCTCCTTGCAATCCGAGCGGGATATATGATGAATCCTGATAGAAGGCGAGGCAAGAGATGGACCGAGACGTGCTGGTCATCGACGATTCAGTCGACCGTCAGGTGTATGAAAGGGGCCTCAACCCAGCATACAGCTACACACTGGCCGAGACAGTGGACGACATCGCCCCCTCGTTTGCTCGGTCGGAGGTCGTCGTCTACGACCACGGACGGCCGGGGATGGCGTTTCCAGAACTGAAACAGACGGTACGAGACATCGGTGGGTCGTACTGCGTGCTCGTCGTGACCGGGGCGGAGCCGACGCCGGAACTCCTGTCGCTCCCGTGTACCGATTACCTTCGGAAACCGGTCGACGGGGCGGCGCTCGGGCAGGCAGTCGAGCGGGCGATGGGGCTCTCGGACGGTGACCTCCGGGAGGCGATATCACTGACGCGAAAAGTACACGTGCTTGATTCGGCCCAGTCAGGCAGCGAACTCGAACAGAGTCGGGCGGTCCACGACGCACGTCGGCGACTCCGCGAACTTGCAAGGCCGGAGGTTCTGTGTGAGATTGAGCGGATTGACGCCGATATCCTCTCTACCCACCTCGACCTGATACGGGGCGCTACTGACGAGCGGCAGGCACCGCGGGCCGACGGCGGAGAGACCGGCGGGAGCCGTCTGGAAAGCGTGGATATCAGTCCCTGGAAGTTCCGGGAGGCAGTCGAGAGCGCTGGCCATGCCGTCGTGTTCACCGACCGAGACGGGGTTATCGAGTACGTCAATCCGGCGTTCGAGGAGCTGACCGGGTACGCCGAATCGGAGGTTATCGGCCACACGCCGCGGGTCCTCAATTCGGGTGAACACGACGACGCCTTCTACGAGCGCCTGTGGGACACCATCGATGCTGGCGATGTCTGGCGGGGTGAACTGGTGAACGAGCGCCCCGACGGTGAGCGCTACGTCATCGAGCAGACGATTGCGCCGCTTCCACGCGGCGGCGAGCCGCGCGGCTACGTCGCTATCAACACGGATATCACCCAAAAGCGGCAGCGTGAGGAGAAAATAGAGGCGCTACACGAGGCGACACGGGACCTGCTCGGCGCTGACAGCCCGTCGACGGTTGCCGCCGAAGTCGGCGCAGCTATCGAATCGATTCTTGAGTTCCGCATCAACGTGATCCGCGTCCATCGGGACGGGCAACTCCAGCCTGTGCACGTCAACGACAAGGCCGAGGAGTTGCTAGCGGAGCGGCCGACATACGACGTCGGCGAGGGGTTCCCCGGCGAAGCCTTCGAGGAACAGCAGGCAAGCGTCTACACGGATATCCGTGACCACGACGGCGGCACAGCGCTTGAGCCGGTCGTCTCGTGGCTGTACGTCCCAATCAGCGAGTACGGCATCATCAGCGTGGGACAGACGGACCCGGATGCGTTCGATGAGACCGACCTGAACCTCGTCCAGATTATTGCGAGCAACGCGGAAGTCGCCCTGCAACGCCTGCAAAAAGAGCGGGAGCTACAGCGGGAGAACGACCGGCTCGAACAGTTCGCAAGCACCGTTTCACACGACCTTCGGAACCCGCTACAGGTCGCCAAGGGGACGCTGAGCCAGCTCGACGACAGCATTGCCGGGGTCGACCGGCTGCGGCAGGCCCACGAGCGGATGGAAGAAGTTATCGAGGGCGTGTTGACGCTGACACGGCAGGGGAACCGCGTCGAAGACCCGTCACCGGTCGACCTCGGTGCGGTCGCGCGTTCCTGTTGGACCCACGTGAGTTCCTGTGACACGGAACTGGTCGTCGAGGCGGACAGCCTCGTTGTTTCCGGGGACGACGCCCGCCTCAAACACCTCTTCGAAAACCTGTTTCGCAACGCCGTCACACACGGGCAGGCGTCGACCATCCGGGTCGGACCACTCGACAGCGGGTTTTACGTCGCCGACGACGGGGTCGGCATCCCGGAGGAGGAGCGAAACAGCATCTTCGACAACGGCTACACGACGAGTGCCGACGGGACGGGGCTCGGCCTGACAATCGTCGAGGAAATCGCGAGCGCACACGACTGGGACGTGTCCGTAACCGAAAGCGGGACCGGCGGTGCCCGCTTTGAGTTCGTCGCCGCCACCCAGTACAGGGATGAGTGAGCCGGATGCCACGCGCTTCAGGGCGCTGTTCGAGCACACCGACGATGCTGTCGCCGAGGTCAAGTTCATCGACGACAAGCTGATAATCCGGGCGGTAAATCCGGCGTTCGTCGAACTGTTCGGTGTCGACAGCGAGCAGATACGCGGGGAACCACTGACCGAGCACGTCCTGGGAATCGAACGGGACGGCTGGAAAGCGTCCGACGGAGCGCCAGGCGACCCCCACCCACAGCAGGGCACCGTCACGGGACAGACAGTCGAGGGCCCCCGGCAGTTGTCCTGTCAAGTCGTTCCGACGACAGCGAACCGAGCGCTGACGATATACACTGACCTGACCGAGAGACAACGGCGAGAGCAACACCATCAGGTGCTCCACCGTGTGCTACGGCACAACCTCAGGAACAAGCTCGTGCCGCTGCTCGACGGGACAGAGACGCTGGCGGCGGAGCTGTCGGGCGACCTCGGGGCGCAGGCATCCCTGATGGCGACGGCGGCAAGCGAACTGGCCGAACTGAGCGAGATGGCCGGGAAGATAGAGTACGTGATGGGCGCGGCCGCGACGACGGCGTCACGGACCGACCTCGTCGAGAGCGTGCGGTCAGTCCTCGACCGGTACGACGCCGCGACAGTTGACCTCGCTGTCGAGGACTCCGAGACGGTGACCGTCGCCGTCGACGACCGGCTTGAAATAGCGCTGACACAGCTCGTGGAAAACGGAATCAAACACACCGACGGAGAGCCGGAGCTGTCAGTCACGGTGCGGTGCGAGCGGACGGTGGCGGTGGTCGAAGTCAGCGACAACGGCCCGGGATTGCCCGAACACGAGCGGGCGGTGTTGTTCGGCGACAGGCCGATAACGCAGCTCAGACACAGCACCGGACTGGGGCTGTGGCTGACGAAGTGGATACTGGACTGTCACGGCGGAGAACTCGCCTACGACAGGCACGACGGGCGAACGACGCTCACGCTCCAGATTCCGCTCGCTGCGGAGTTCGGTGTCGGCGACAACGACCGACGCCGGACCTCTCAGGGCGACTGACGAGCGCGTGACAGCCGTCCGACGGGTGTTTTTGCCCGTGGCGCTCCTGTCTCGGGTATGGCCTCGTCCCGCGATTCAGCGCCGTCGTTCGACTCCGGGGACCGGTCGGGGACCCCGTTACCGTCGCCCCGACAGACACCCAGTACGATCTATCAGATACAGATCGCGCTGTTGCGCTCACAGGTGGCCACGCTGGAAACCGCGCTCGAACAGGAACGCGAACATCGGCAGGCCGTCGTCGACCGGTACGAGCGCCTTCTCCACGGGGAATAACCCGGAACTGGCTGTCAGAAAATTCCGCTGTGTTACTCGTCGCCGAGTTCGACGTAGGTCGTTTCGATGATGCGGCTATCGTCGTTGAGTCGCTCGATGATGTCCTGTGGCGGCTGTTCATCGAGGTTGTAGACAGACAGGGCCTCCCCGCCGATGGTCTCGCGGCCGTTGAACATCCCGGCGATGTTGATGTCAGCCTCGCCCAGCACGGTCCCGATGAATCCGATAGTGCCGGGCTCGTCGCGGTTGCGGACGACCAGCATGTGTCCGTGGGGGACGGCCTCGATGCGGTGGTCGTCGATACGGACGATGCGGGGCTCCTCGCCGCCGAACTGGGTCCCACAGACGGAGACGGATTCCTCGCCGTCGGAGACGGTGACGGTGATGAGGCTCTGGTAGTCTTCGGAGGTTCGGGTTTTGGACTCAGTCACGTCGATGCCACGGTCCTTGGCTATCTGCGGGGCGTTGACGGCGTTGACTTGCAGGTCCGAGGGCGCGAACACACCCTTCAGCGCGCTGGCGGTGACGTACTCTACGTCTTCCTCGGCGATGTCGCCGGCGTAGGTGACCTGCACTTCGGACATGTGGCCGCCGAACAGCTGGACCGCGATGCGACCGGCAGTGTCGGCGAGGTCGAGGTACGGTCCGACCTGTTTGAACGTCGCCTCGTCCAGCGACGGCGCGTTCAGAGCGTTGGCAACGGGCTGGCCGTTGGCCGCAGCGATAATCTGGTCGGCCGTGGAGGTGGCGACGTTCTCCTGTGCGGCCTCCGTCGACGCGCCCAGATGGGGCGTGACAATGATGTCATCGACATCGAGGAGTGGGCTGTTGTCTGGCAGCGGTTCCTCGCCGAACACGTCCAGTGCAGCGCCTTTCAGAACGCCGTCCTCAACGGCTTCGGCAAGGGCCGGCTCGTCGATGATGCCGCCGCGGGCACAGTTGACGACGTAGCCGCCGTCGAGCAGGGCGAGTTCGTCCTCGCCGATCATGTTCTCGGTCTCGGGGGTCAGTGGCGTGTGGATCGTGATGAAGTCGGACTTGGCGAGGCAGTCCTCAAGATCATCGACCAGTTCCGCGCCGAACTGGTCGGCGCGCTCTTGACTGATGTAGGGGTCGAACGTGACGATATCCATGCCGAGGCCACCCAGCCGTTTGGCGACCTGCTGGCCGACGCGGCCGAAGCCGACGACGCCGAGCGTCTTGTTGTTGACTTCCGTGCCGAGGAACTCGCCTTTGGCCCATTCGCCGCTTTTCAGGCGGTCGTGGGCCTGTGGGATGGACCGGGCAGTGGCAAACGCCATTGCGACAGAGTGTTCTGCAGCGGCACGGACGTTGCCTTCGGGGGCGTTAGCAACGATGACGCCGTGGTCGGTGGCGGCGTCGATGTCGATGTTGTCCACGCCGATGCCGGCTCGGCCGACGATGATGAGGTCGGGCGCGGCCGCAAACACTTCTTCAGTGACTTCGGTGCCCGAGCGGACGATGAGCGCGTTCGCGTCGGCCACCGCATCGAGGAGTGCGTCGCCCTCGACCTCGTAGGCTGTTTCGACATCGTGGCCCGCCTCACGGAGTCGCGTGAGACCGGCGTCAGCGATAGGGTCCGTAACGAGTACCTTCATACCGAATCGAACTTACTGGGGCGGCATAACGCTTGTTTTCTCCGTCCGCGCAAATGCGTACGGGGACTCGGTGGGGAGCAGCAACGCCGCTAACGCAGTACTGTCTCGGGCAGAGCCACTGAAAAAACGAACCGACAGACAACACCTATCGCCAGGCCGGGAGCGAGGCAGCGTCTGCGAGCGGGGTTGTGAGATAGGCGTCGTCTCGGGTCACGTCAGCGAGGATAAACTGGTCCGTTGGACCCTCTTCGACGGACGCCATGATGTCTCCGTCCGCGACTATCTCAACCGGAGCGACAGTATCCGACTCCATGCATGATAATATGTAACAACCATATAAAAACTTAGCGAAACCCATAGAGGGCAGGAGTATGATCCAGAGCCAACTGTCTGACAATAGTTCGTATCCTGTCAGTACTGGGACGAGATGGTTCGTGGCCCAATACGGACAGGGCCTTACATCTCAACCATTAGAGTCTGTCTCCGCAGTTCTATTCATACCCAGATTCGGAATTTCAATATGACAGAAGACGTAGTTGTTTTCGGGGCGGTGCAGTCCCTGGGTTTCCGAGATGGCGTCTGCGCGGTCGTCGGCGATAGCCGATGGCCGCCCGGCGTGCTACCCGGATGCCGAAAACGGACGGATGTTAAGGACTTAGTAGATGCGGGAAGGAAGTTCTGGCAGTATGAACGTCGCAGACGCTATGACGCCACGCTCGGAGGTCGTCACGGTCACCATCCCTGGGACCCGTGATGACGCACTGGAGTACCTCCAAGAGCAGGCTTTCTCGTCGGTCCCGGTTATCAAGGAGACCGACGACGGCGAGGAGTTCAGAGGGATTATTTCACGCGATGCACTCATCGAGAGCCCCGACGAGGACCAGCTGGCCCTGCTTGTCGAGGAAGTCCCGGCGATCAGTGGGGACACATCTATCGAGGCTGCCGCACAGGTGATGGTCGAGGACGGCGAGCGTCGCCTCCCCATCGTCGACGGCGAGCTCAAGGGTATCATCACAGTGACCGACGTGATTCGGTCCATCGCCAACGGCAACGTCGACGGCGACAAGGTCGTCGACGAACTCGCCAACCGCGACATCAACTGCGTGTACGAGGGGACGCCACTGACCGTCGCCGAACGGGAGCTCTCCCACGCGAACGTCCCATACGGCGTCGTCCTCGGCGACGATGGCGACATGTCGGGGATGCTCACCGAGGTCGACATCATCGCGGTCGCCCGCGTCGTCGAGGGTGAGGACGACACCGGCGACTCCATCGCCAATCAGGACGACGACTGGGCCTGGGAAGGCATCAAAGCCGTTGGCGGACGGTACATGCCCACTCGTAACGTCGAACTCCCGGCTGAACCCGTCCACGAGTTCATGACCGCCGATGTCGTGACGGTGAACAAGCGCCGCACCGCTGAGGAGGCGGCACAGCTGATGATCGAACACGATATCGAGCAGATCCCGCTGCTGTCTGGTGACGAACTCACCGGCATCGTACGGGATATCGACCTGCTGCGAGGCCTATGAGCGAAGGCGAACGCCTCACCGAGCTGGCCAAGCGTCGCGGCTTCTACTTCCCCTCTTCGAGTGCCTACGGCGGCGCAGCGGGCTTCTGGACCTACGGGCCACAGGGCGCTGCGCTGAAGTCGAACATCGAAGACGCCTGGCGCGACCGCTACGTCGTTAAGGAAGGTCATCAGGAAATCTCCGCCCCCGACGTGATGCCCGAGCCTGTCTTCGAAGCGTCGGGCCATCTCGATGGGTTCGACGATATGATCGTCGAGTGTGGCGAGTGCGGCGCGACCCACCGCGCGGACCACCTCGTTGAGGATAATACGGACATCGAAGAGGCCGAATCGCTCCCCAACGAGGAAGTGATGGACCTCATCGCCGAGCACGGGATCGAATGTCCCTCCTGTCACACGTCCCTGGCCGACCAGCCGGTTGACAACTTCAACCTGATGTTCGAGACCAACATCGGGCCAGGGTCGTCGTCGCCGGGCTATCTCCGCCCGGAGACTGCACAGGGCATCTTCGTCGAGTTTCCGCAACTCTCCGAGTACGCCCGGAATCAGCTTCCCTTCGGCGTCGCACAGATCGGGAAGGCCTACCGCAACGAGATTTCCCCGCGAAAATCGCTCGTCCGCGTCCGGGAGTTCACACAGGCCGAACTGGAGCACTTCGTCGACCCCGAGGAAGACGAACCGCCGCTGGCCGAGGTCGAGGACGTGGTGCTCCCACTGTACGCCGCCGCCGAACAACAGACCGATGACGGCGGCCAGCGCGAACTCACGGTCCGCGAGGCCGTCGACGAGGATATCGTCGAGAGCGAGTGGGTCGCCTACTACCTCGGCGTCTCCAAAGAGTGGTACGAGCGCATCGGCGTCGACATGGACCGCTTCCGGTACCGCCAGCACCTCGCGGGCGAACGCGCCCACTACGCCTCAGACTGCTGGGACGCCGAGAGCGAGGTTGATGGCGACTGGATCGAGATCACCGGGTTCGCCTATCGGGGCGACTACGACCTCTCGAAACACGCCAAACATTCCGGCGAGGACTACACGGTATTCAAGCAGTACGACGAGCCGATTACCGTCGACCGCGCCACCGTCGACCCCGACATGAGCTACCTCGGGCCGGAGCTCGGCGGGTCGGCCGGCGCGGTCGCCGACGCGCTCGAAGCACTGGCCGAGCGGAATCCGGACGCTTTCGACGACGACGAGGTTACCGTCGAGGTTGACGGCGAGTCCCACACTGTCCCCGTTGACAAGACGAACTTCAGCGTCGACGAGGTCACCGAGAACGGCGAACACATCCGCCCACACGTTGTCGAACCCTCTTTCGGCGTGGGCCGCATCATCTACACCGTCCTCGCACATTCCTACGAGACCGACGAGGTCGACGGCGAGGAGCGCACCTACCTCGACCTCCCGCCGGAGCAGGCCCCGACGACGGTCGGCGTCTTCCCGCTGATGGACAAGGACGGAATGGCCGACCTCGCGACCGATATCGCCGACGACCTCCGGGCCGCCGGCCTCTCGGTCACCTACGACGACTCCGGGGCCATCGGCCGGCGCTACCGCCGGCAGGACGAGGTCGGGACGCCCTACTGCGTGACGGTGGACTACGAGAGCCTGGAGGACGATAGCGAGGCGCAACGCGCCTCGGACAGCGCGAGCAGCGCGGAACCTCGTTCCGCGAACCGTTCGAGCGGGCAGAGCCCGCGAGAAGACGGCGATGAGCCGCGAGCGGGAACAGTCACAGTACGCGAGCGCGACACGACCGAGCAGAAACGGCTCCCCATCGACGGGCTGGCGGAGACGCTTGAACAGCTCAGCACCGGCGACCGCACCTTCGACGACCTGTAGATGGCCGACGAGGTCTCCCGGCGGCTCGTCCACGTCACCGGTGCGACGGTCCCGCTTGCGCATCTGCTCCGGCCGGACCTGATTACGTGGCGCGTCGTCCAGGGATTCCTGACTGTGGCGCTGGTCGTCGTGTGTGTGCTCGAGGCGGTGCGGCTGACGACCGGACTGGACTGGGTCGTGTACGACCGACTCACCCGCGAGTACGAGCAGGACAACCCCGCCGGCTACGCGCTGTACATCGTCGGGATAGCCATCGTCGCCTTCGCCGTCGAACTCCCGGGTATGACCGAGACGATTGCCGTCCCGGCGATGCTGATGCTTGCCGTCGGCGACCCCATCAGCGGGCTGCTGGGTTCCAGCGATGCCAGCAACGTCAAACAGGCCTGGGTCCTGCTGGTGATGTTCGGCGTCTGCACGCTGCTCGCCGCGCCGTTCGTTCCCCCCGCCGCCGCCATCCTTGGTGGCGTCGCGGCGACGTTCGCCGACGGCGTCAAGCCCCGCATCGCCGGCTACGTCGTCGACGACAACTTCTCGATTCCGGTGCTTGGCGCACTGGCGATGTGGGTCGGCGTCCAGTACCTGCCCGGAATCGGGCTCTGAGCCCGTTCGTTCACTTTCACCGCGGTATCTGAACCCTTAACCACCGCCGGGACAAACGCGTGGGTAATGGCGACCACCGACGCCGGTGGCGAACACGTCGAACGCCCGCTGGTGACGCCGGAGTTCCTGGAGAACCGCCGCTACCAGACCGAACTGGCGGAGACGGCGAGCGGAGACCACACGCTCGTCTGTCTGCCGACCGGGCTGGGCAAGACGACCGTCTCGCTGCTGGTGACCGCCGAGCGGCTCAACGCCGTCGGCGGGAAGTCACTCATGCTGGCCCCGACGAAGCCGCTGGTCCAGCAACACGCCGAGTTCTACCGCGAAGCGCTCGAACTGGACGACGAGGACGTCGTCGTGTTCACCGGCGAGGTCCGACCCGACGACCGGGCCGCGCTCTGGGACGACGCCCGCATCGTTATCGCGACGCCACAGGTCGTCGAAAACGACCTCGTGGGCAACCGCATCTCCCTTGCCGACGTAACCCACTGCACCTTCGACGAGTGTCACCGGGCGACCGGCGACTACGCCTACAACTACATCGCCGACCGCTACCACGCCGACGCCGAGAACCCGCTGGTAACGGGGATGAGCGCCTCCCCCGGAGACGACGAGGAAGCCATCCTCGAAGTGTGTGAGAACCTCGGCCTGTCAGATGTTGCCGTGATGACCGAAAACGACGCCGACGTGGCCGAGTACACCCACGACACCAGCGTCGACTGGAAACGCATCGAACTCCCCGAGGTCGTCGTGGAAATCCGCGACGCCATCAACGAAGTCATCAAGGACCGCCTGTCGCAGTTGAAAGAACTCGGCGTCACGAACAAGTCCTCGGCGGACATCTCCGAGCGCGAAATTCAGCAGATTCAGGGCCAGTTGCGGGACCTGATGAACAACGACCAGAGCGAGGGGTATCAGGGGATGAGTCTCCTCGCCGAGATCCGGAAGCTCCGGACCGCCGTTACCTACGTCGAGACCCAGAGCGTCGAGTCCCTGCGGCGGTACTTCGAGCGCCTGAAGGAGGCCGCTCGCTCTTCAGGGGCGTCCAAGGCCGACCAGCGCCTCGTCAGCGAGCCAAAGGTCCGCGAAGCGATGCGGAAAGCCGAGTCCTACGACGACCTGCACCCGAAGTTCCGCCAGACCCGGATGTTGCTTGCGGAGACGCTCGGTATCGAGAACGGCGAGCGCGTCATCGTTTTCACCGAGTCGCGGGACACCGCCGAGACGCTCGTTGACTTCCTCTCGGACCACTTCACGACACAGAAGTTCGTCGGACAGAGCGACACCGACGGCAGCGAGGGGATGACACAGACCCAGCAACAGGAGACGCTGGACCGGTTCCGCAACGGCGAGTTCGAGGTGCTCGTCTCGACATCCGTCGCCGAGGAGGGCCTGGATGTGCCAGAGGTCGACCTCGTACTGTTCTACGAACCGGTGCCGACCGCGATTCGGGCCATCCAGCGGAAAGGCCGGACCGGACGACAGGCCGAGGGTCGCGTCGTCGTCCTGCTGGCCGAGGACACCCGCGATGAGGCGTACTTCTGGAAGGCTCGCAACGACCAGAAGCGGATGAAACGCGAACTGAACGAACTGAAAAGCGTCGCCGGTGAACTGGAGGCCCGCCTCGACCAGACCGGTCTCGACGACTACGAGGACGGCGAGGGGACCGCTTCGAGTGGAACCGGCGGGGATGAAACCGCCACACGGAGCGGTGATTCCACCGGAAACGAGAGGGGTAGCGGAGCTAACAAATCAGCCGATGCAGACAGTGGCAGTGACGGGCAGGCTGGTCTGGACGCCTTCGCAGACGACCCGTCAGAAGCGGCCGATGGCGATGAGGGAGCGGCCGAAGTCGACAGCGAAGCGACGACGCGCGACGAAGGGAACGCCGGGACTGCGGGCGAGGGGACTGCCGCGACGACAGACGACGAAGGAACGGTCGCCAGCGCCGGCCGCGACAGTGAGGACGACCCCGTCGAAATCGTCGCCGACCAGCGGGAACTCGACTCGAACATCGCCCGGGACCTCTCGACACGGGACGGTATCGAGACCCGACTCGAAACGCTGGCCGTCGGCGACTACGTCCTCTCGGACCGCGTGGTCGTCGAGCGCAAGACCGTCGCTGACTTCATGGATACACTGACGGGCGGCGACCGATCGATGTTCGAGCAGGTCGGAGACGCCACACGCAATTACGGGCGGCCCGTCGTCATCATCGAAGGCGAGGATCTTTTCGGTGCGCGCAACGTCCACCACAAGGCGATTCAGGGCGCCCTCGCGTCGCTTGCGGTCGATTTCGGCGCGAGCGTGTTGCGGACCAGCGACGAGGACGAGACCGCCGACCTGCTGGAAGTCATTGCCGGGCGGGAGCAGGAGACCGCCGACCGCGAGGTGAGCGTCCACGGCGAGAAACAGTCGAAGACGCTGCCCGAACAACAGGAGTACGTCGTGGCCGCAATAGCCGAAGTCGGACCGGTGACCGCGCGCACGCTACTAGAGTCCTTCGGGAGCGTCGAAGCGGTGATGACCGCCGACAAAGACGACCTGCTGGAGGTATCCGGCATCGGCGATGTAACAGCCGACCGGATTCGGGAAGTCATCGCCAGCGACTACGAACCCTAGAACCGCGCTGCATCCAGCGCTTCCGCCGCTTCTCGGGCCGCCTGCAGATGCTCGCGGGCCTCGCGTGGGTTCTCGGTCGCCGCGGCGCGCTCGGCGAAGCGGTGAACTGTTTCAGCCAGTAACGCAGACGCCGCATCCAGATTTGCCGCAACGTCACCGGTCCCGCCTTCGGATGGCGTTGGCTGTCGAGCGGAAACGGGGGGGTTCTGTGACGGTGTCCCACGCAGCTGGTCGTTCGAACTCTGGCCGCTAGGCTCCGATGAAACACCTGTTCGAGCAGTCTGTGACGCTGGCTCCGAGTGGTCGGACTGCCGAGTCGACTGAGCACCCCCCGCTTCAGGTGGAGCGGTCGAGTCGTCCGTCGTGTCCGGCGCACTCGCAGCCGCCTCGTCACCATCGCCGAACTGGACGCGGGCCTCGTCGCTGGGGTCGGCAACCTCGATCTGGTCACCGTCGTCGGTCTGGCCCTCCTGTTCGTCAGCATCCGACGGGTCCGCCCCGCTGGCCTGTGTATCGCGAGCGACCGGCTTCTGGCAGGTGGGGCAGAACTCCTGACCGTCGTGGCGGAAGATGGGGTCGCCACACTCGCTGCAGTGGGCGTTCGTCATCGTCGCGCCCTTCAACAGGAGTTCGCTCATTTGCTCGGTCGCCGCCCGGTTGTCCTCCTCTTGCTCGAACTTCTCGCGGAGTTTCTCGCGTTCGGCTTCCTTGTCGAAGTCGCTCATACGAGTCACAACGCCACGGGGCTGAAAACAGTTTACGGGTGCGAGATGTCGATACCGCCTGAACGATATCCGTCGGAATTGGGGTTTCGACACGTTTAACGTTCGCGCCCGAGCCTTTTCGAATGGTATGACAAAGGTAAGCGTAGTCGGCGCAGCCGGAACGGTCGGCGCAGCCGCAGGGTACAACATCGCGCTCCGTGACATCGCTGACGAGGTCGTCTTCGTGGACATCCCGGACAAGGAAGACGACACGGTCGGGCAGGCCGCTGACACGAACCACGGCATCGCCTACGATTCGAACACGCGCGTCCGCCAGGGCGGCTACGAGGATACTGCCGGCTCAGACGTGGTAGTCATCACGGCCGGGATTCCTCGCCAGCCCGGCCAGACACGTATCGACCTCGCGGGCGACAACGCGCCCATCATGGAGGACATCCAGTCCTCACTGGACGAACACAACGACGACTACATCTCGCTGACCACCTCGAACCCCGTCGACCTGCTCAACCGCCACCTCTACGAGGCCGGCGACCGCTCGCGCGAGCAGGTCATCGGCTTCGGCGGCCGACTGGACTCCGCGCGGTTCCGTTACGTCCTGAGCGAGGAGTTCGACGCCCCGGTTCAGAACGTCGAAGGAACGATCCTCGGGGAACACGGCGACGCACAGGTTCCCGTGTTCTCGAAGGTCCGCGTTGACGGCACCGACCCCGAATTCAGCGGGGATGAGAAAGAGCAGCTGCTCGGCGACTTGCAGGAATCGGCGATGGACGTCATCGAGCGCAAGGGCGCGACCGAGTGGGGGCCAGCCCGCGGTGTCGCACATATGGTCGAAGCCATCCTCCACGACACCGGTGAAGTACTGCCGGCTTCGGTCAAGCTAGAGGGTGAGTTCGGGCACGAGGACACTGCCTTCGGTGTCCCGGTCCGTCTCGGGAGCAACGGCGTCGAAGAGATCGTCGAGTGGGATCTTGACGACTACGAGCAGGACCTGATGGCCGACGCTGCCGAGAAGCTCTCGGACCAGTACGACAAAATCTCGTAACCAGATATTACTCGCGGTCGGCAGGGTCCGGGACGGCACCCGTCCCAAATATTATTTTGCCTCGCCAGCGGTGTGGAGACGCGGCTGTCACTGCGAGGAGCGCTCTCTGACAAACAGTGGCCGTTACGCGGGCTCGTCCTGCTCGTCAAGCAAGTCGCTATCGCGTCCGTCGTCATCGATATCAGCACCGAGGAGTGATGCCCACTCTTCAAGGTGTGAGTCCGATGTCGGGAGTTCTCGGTGGTTCATGGCGTTATCCGAAGCATCCACGGCATATTATATAATGGTTGTGCCCGCATTGATACATAATGCTGTATGCAGCGGTTCTACGGGGTAATCCGGGATTGGCGAATCACAAAAAGCGCCGAGAAGACCGTGACAATCACTCGGAGCGGATGGTTTCCGGGACCTGAATGGAGTAGTGCCCGTCTTCCTGCAGTGCGATGATGTACTCCTCGCGGTCATACAGTTCCATCAGGTTCAGTTCGTACTGGCCGGGTTCCAGTACCTTGATCGACTCGAACTGGTCGTTGAGTTCCGCGCGCAGTTCCTCCAGATCGGGACGGTCCTCCCGGTCTGGTTCCGCCGGTGGGTCAGGGTCTGCACCGACAGGGCGGAACTGGTGTTCAGATTCAGACGCAGACGGCGCGTCGGATGGGAGTTCGTCTGGCTCGACAATATCACCGCGGGCACTGGCCTGGGCTGAATCCTCAGCCGCAGACGCACGGTCGGGTTCGGTCGACGGCGAGCCGGACGTGTGGGATGGGTCACTCGGCTGTGCATCAGCCGACCGGTCGGCGTCGAGATGGGACTGCTCGGCGGGACGGTCCCCGTCCGTAGTGGAGCCACTGACGAAGTCGCGCACCGAGGCGGCGGTCTTGCCGACGGTACGGGCGACAGTGCTGTCAGGTCCCGGTGGTTCCGGTGGCTCCGCATCCGGCGTCTCGGAGATGTCGGCCCCCTCGGGCTGATACTGGAACTTGTTCCCGCCGCAGTTGGGACAGCCAGAGAGCATCTCCTTCGACCCGTCGTCGAAGCCACGGCCACAGTCCGTACACTGGTGGGGCATTATTTCCGGGAGACGAGGGCGCTGATGAGCGTTTCGTCCTTGTGGAGCGTCTCTATCTGGTTCGCCGGCCCGATGACTGTCAGCTTCTGGGTCGACTGTTTGCCCATCAGCCGGTCGAGGATGCTGGCGTCGGCGGCCTCGGACTTAGGGTAGGTCTCGATTTCGATGCCGTTGAACTCGTCGGGGCTGATCTCCGTCATCGTCACTTCGATCAGGCGGGACTCCTCGTCGGGTGAGAGTCCCTCTTCGAGGATGACGATGTTGCCGTCACGAACCCCGTCGAGAATCATTCGGATCTTCTCCATCGAGGCCAGCCCGGCCATACGTTCGCCGCTGATGAGGTCGATCTGGACGCCGTCGTCTGGGTCTTTGACTTCTGCCATTATATCACCCGAAGTACTCCGCGATTTTGTCGTAGACTTCGTCCATGTTGTCGCCCTCAAGCGCTGACAGCGGAATCGTCTCGTGCTGGGGGTAGGCGTTTCGGATGCGCTGAACCGAAGACTCCTCCAGGTCGATCTTGTTTGCGAGGATCAACACCGGAAGGTCCTGACTCTCGATGATCCCGATGAGCATGGTGTTGACCTGCGTGAACGGATCGGTCGCGGAGTCAAGCACGTAAATGACGCCGTCGACATCCTCGCGGAGCCAGTGCATCGCTTCGGCGACACCCTCAGTCGCTTCGCGGGAGCGACGGACGGCGTCGTCTTTCTCCATGTCGTGTTCGAGGAACTCGGTGTAATCGACTTTCGTCGTCACGCCCGGCGTGTCGACGATATCGATTGTCACTTTCTTTCCGTCGCGTTCGATTTCAACGTTCTCCTTTCGGCGCGCACGACGAGTCTCGTGGGGAACGTGACTCTCCGGGCCGACGGCGTCGCCGGTCCAGTCTCGTGCAATGCGGTTCGCCAACGTCGTCTTGCCGGCGTTCGGCGGGCCGTAGATTCCGATACGCTTCGGATCCTCTTCGGAGAACAGTGTCGATGCCGCACGTGAAATGCTATCTTTGAGGTTTGTTAACAATCCCATCCTATCCTCCCGCCGCCCGGAGTCGTCCGGTATGGCGGCTCTGCCCGTAAAAGATAGGCGAATTCACTTAAGCCTACGTCAGACATGAGTTTTCTTTTTGACATGAGGGGGCATATCATGGCATAGACCAGCGTGCGGGCGTTGCTACGGGTGTGGAACGGTTGGCAGGGAGCTGTTCGGGTGGAGTCCGGTCATCCGAAATCAGACAATTTAGATTTGGGTGCCCCATCCTAGCCCCCCACCCCTTCGTTTCAAGTGGAACGCCATGCACCCCTGGGGAGGGGTGGGAGAATCGCCGGTCGAATCGGGAGTGCACCAGTTGTTCAGAGCAGCGCGATTCGTGACTTCACTAGCTAGAGCGGCCTAGACACTAGAAAACTGTACACTAACCCCTACTAGCTATTTGTTTTATCTAGTACGGCTTTCGTTTATATGATATCGTATTAAGTCTTTCCCCTTTCTAGAAGATACCATCGGCCTCCCCACCCCCTCCCCCCGGGCCTGTTTCCTGTTCCACCGGAAACGAAGGGGTGGGGGGGTTGGCCTGTTGCAGTCGGTTTCCGCTGTAAGTGCCGGTTTATGATGCACCCTGCGCATATCCATACAGCGTACTCGCTCTTGGAACTGCGCCACCGCTCCCGTTCCTATCCAATCACTCTCCCGCTGCATCATGTCCATCCGACCTCGGTGAGACTGAAGCTATAGTCCTCTTTAGGACAACAGTACCCACCCGACAGAAACAATCAATATAACGACATATATCTTTCATGGGTGGTGTACCGAAATATTTAATATCGATTCACGGTACGGTTCATGTGGTTCAACTGGACGCACCGGAGAGCGCTGATGCTCACTAACAACGGTACTGACGCACTCCTCGCTCCCTCTGTTCCGGTGTCTCCAACTCGCTCCACACGAAACGAAGGGGACCCTCTTGATCGACTATGACTGACGAAAGCAACAATCCGGCCCCGGCATCCGATCCGTCGACAACAGAGACGTCGAACGATGCTGACGGGTCCGACGGACAACTCGACGCCGAAACGGACCCTGGGACATCGACCGGGCCGTCAGATCTCGATGATGTTATTCTTGACAATCTTGATGCTGGGTCTGACGACCCCTCCGACGAGGCGTCCCGTGGCCTGTTCGATGACCTTCTCGAAGGGGAACCCATTTTCGAGAACAAGGAGGTCCTTCGCCCCTCGTACACGCCGCACAAACTTCCCCATCGCGAGGAGCAGATCAACAACATGGCGACGATTCTCGTCACTGCCTTGCGCGGTGATACACCGTCGAACATCCTCATCTATGGCAAGACGGGGACGGGGAAAACCGCGTCCGCGAAGTTCGTCAGCGAGGAACTCGAAACGACCTCACAAAAATACGAGGTCCCCTGTGAAGTCGAGTATATCAACTGCGAGGTGACCGACACCCAGTACCGCGTGCTGGCGCAGCTCGCGAACAAGTTCATCGACAAGAATGCCCAGCTCATCGACGACCGCATCGCCGAACTCGAGGAGCTTCAATCACAGGCACGCGAGAACACGGCTGCACTCGAAGAGACGGCGTTTGGCTCCCTCGACAATGTCGAAGCCGAAATCGAATCGTTGGAAGCTGACAAGTCGGAGTTCGAGGAAGTTCCGATGACGGGGTGGCCGACGGACCGTGTCTACAGCTCCTTTTTCGACGCCGTCGACTATCACGAGCGTGTGGTCGTCATCATGCTCGACGAAATTGACAAACTCGTCGAGAAAAGCGGCGACGACACCCTGTATAACCTCTCCCGGATGAACTCCGAACTGGAGAACTCTCGCGTCTCGATTATGGGCATCTCGAACGACCTGAAGTTCACCGATTTCCTCGACCCTCGGGTCAAGTCAAGTCTCGGCGAAGAGGAAATCGTCTTCCCGCCCTACGACGCGAACCAGCTTCGGGACATTCTTCAGGCACGCTCGGACGTCGCGTTCAAAGGCGACGCGCTCACCGAGGATGTTATCCCGCTGTGTGCGGCCTTCGCCGCACAGGAACACGGCGACGCGCGCCGCGCGCTTGATCTCCTTCGGACGGCCGGCGAACTTGCTGAACGGGACCAGACGGACAACGTCCTCGAAGACCACGTTCGTCAGGCTCAGGAGAAGATCGAACTCGACCGTGTTGTGGAGGTCGTCCGGACGCTCCCAACGCAGTCGAAGATTGTCCTCTTCGCTATCATCCTCCTCGAAAAGAACGGTGTCCACAACATCAACACCGGCGAGGTGTTCAATATTTACAAGAACCTCTGTGAAGAGATCGACGCCGATATTCTGACACAGCGCCGCGTCACTGACCTCATCTCCGAACTGGATATGCTCGGCATCGTCAACGCTGTCGTCGTCTCGAAGGGCCGCTACGGCCGGACGAAAGAAATCTCGCTGTCAGTTCCAACCGAAGAGACGGAGGCGGTGCTTCTGTCTGATTCGCGACTCGGCGATATCGACGATGTCCAGCCGTTCGTTCAGGCCCGGTTCGACAACTAATCTGCGTGTTTTACGATCTCCATAGTACTCGCTGTTCCAGGTGAAACAGTCCCCTTTGAGTGAGACGAGCTACCCGGATGCCGTCGTGTTCACGGCTGCCGTCTCTGCTTCGTTTGTCACCGCTAGTCCTGTTTCGTTCGCTCCCACATCAGTCGCGCCGGCCTGGTTCCACTGGAGTCGAACCTGCCCCAGCAATGGAACTCGCATCTCTGCGGTCCCGACGACCCACCCGGGCTTGACTGGCTCGCTGATGGGGCTGGAACCGACCTGGTCGTACCGGCCGTTGTTGTCACCCTTGGTGATGAAGCCGGCGTGGTCGGCCGGACAGGAGGTGAGCTCGTCACAGCTGTCCGCACTCCCGATGTAGTCTTGGTTCGCCCGGTCGTACCAGTTCTCGTCCGCTTCAACCCACAGCATCGCCCGGTGGATGATCGGCGTCTGTCGACTGTTGCCGTCGGGTTCGTATACGATAACGTCGCCCGGACGCTGGAACGCTCGATAGCTGTCGTCGTTCGCTGCGGTGACGACACCCTCGTGGTCACCCGGGCCGGAGAACCGGTCCTCTTCCATCACGAACACGAGGTCTCCTTCCTTGATATGGGGGTCCATGCTTGGGCTTTCGATAGCGACGAGTGGGGGCCACACACCACTAACGGCGAACAGTAACACCCCGACAAGCAGGACTGAGCCGGCGCTACTGACGATATCGGTCACGTACATCATCCCTCCCGGCCTCTCGGTTTCGTCTCCGTCCGACGACCGATGGTCTGACCCGGCCATTCGTACCACGAATACTCGGAGGCGGCCAATCAACTTTCTGTTGTTGGACCGAACACTACCGTCCGATTTGGTCAGCTCGCCGCCGGCGCTGAAACATCTCCGACCGGCATCGACACTGAGGTGTGCCATAGCTGGGACGGTTGGACCCGAACGTACCCGAGACGTGGGATCCGGAAGATCCCGGTTCCAATGACCCACTCCGGCCGGACAACGGTACTCGCTCCGGTGACCTGATCGTATTCACTGTTGGTCACTTTGTTGTCACCTTTCGTGATAAAGCCAGCATGCGGCGCCGGACAGTTCCGAAGCTCGTCGCAACTGTCCGCGTTCCCGACGTACTCTCGGTTCGCGCGGTCGTACCAGTTCTCACCGGCATCAACCCACAGCATCGACCGGTGGATGATCGGCGTTCGCTGCTCGTTACCGTTGGGTTCGAAGACAATGACGTCACCGGGCTGTTGAAAGGTCTGATACCCGGTTTCGGCTCCGGCCGCTGCCGTTACAACGCCGTGACGGTCCTCCTGCCCCGAGAAGCGTTCTGCGTCCATGACAAAGACCATATCGCCGGTGTCGATGTGTGGCTCCATGCTTCCGCTTTCGATGGCGACGAGCGGCGGCCACACCCCACTGACGGCAAACAGGAACCCGCCGACAAGCAGGACTGCCCCGACACTCGTCCCGATGTCACGGACGTACAGGCCAAAACGAAACGAAGGGCTGGCGTCCACAGACTCGTCTGTCCCGCTTGAAGGCGTGCTGTTGGTCGATTCGTCCCGGCCCATCCTACCTCGGATTGCCGACAGCGGGGTATCAATCTTGTGACGGCTGTCGGTCCGCTATCCTTTTGCCCACAGACACGGAGTGTGGAACGTGCCTCTGGAGACGCCGGCACGCATCGTCAGCGAACTCGCGAGCCGCGGCTACAACGCGGAACGTGAGGCAGTGACTCGGATCGCCGACACGCGGGACCCGTCGACGACGCTGGAACGCGCACTCGAAACCCTCCCTGATGAAGCGCTGAAGCTGACAACAGACCACGTCGAATCTGTGGTTGAAGCGATAGAAAACGGTGAGGGAACGTCAAATACCGAACCAGACCGCGGAAACGAAACAACCGGCGCTCCGACTCAACCACACCCCTCCGTTTCAACTGGAACTGACGCAGCCTCATCGACCGAACCGGGTGCGTCCGCTCCACCTGAAACGGGGGGGTCACGGGATGTGGACACATCCCTCCGAGCTATCGACGTCGCAAACGATATGACCGGCCAGTCCACTGGGACCGGGGAGTACTCGGACTTCGTCGCGGTGTTCCGGGACCGCTACGAGAAACTGGCGGGCAAACTGCGCGGCAGAGTGAACCACCGGCCGACCGACGCCATCGAGAACATGGGCGGTGGCAGCGACGCCGCGCTGATCGGCATGGTCTCTGACATCCGCTCGACAGCCAGCGGTCACTGGCTGGTCGAACTGGAAGACACGAACGGGACATTCCCCTGCCTGGTCATGAAAGACCGCCCTATCGCCGACCTCGTCCAGCAGTTGCTCATGGACGAGGTTATCGCCGTTGAGGGGACGCTGGCCGACGATGCTGGCATCCTGTTCGTGGACTCGCTGTATTTCCCGGATGTGCCCCGAACGCACAGCCCCTCGACCGCCGACCGCCACGTTCAGGCGGCGCTCATCTCCGATGTCCACGTCGGCAGTCAGGAGTTCATGGAGGACGCCTGGCACCGCTTCACGGACTGGCTCCACACGCCGGAGGCCGAGCACGTCGAATACCTGCTCATCGCCGGCGACATGGTCGAAGGCGTCGGCATCTATCCCGAGCAGGACAAGGAACTGGACATCATCGACATCTACGACCAGTACCGCGCGTTCTCGGAGTACCTCAAGGAAGTCCCGGCGGACATGGAAATCCGGATGATTCCGGGCAACCACGACGCCGTTCGGCTGGCCGAGCCCCAGCCCGGCTTCGACGAGGAACTCCGGGACATCATGAGTGCCCACGACGCGCAGGTCCACTCTAACCCCTCGCTGGTCACTGTCGAGGGCGTCACAGTGCTGATGTACCACGGCGTCTCGCTCGACGAGGTCATCGCCGAACTCCCGGACGAGGAAGCCAGCTACGAGGAACCACACAGGGCGATGTACCAGCTCCTGAAGAAGCGCCACGTCGCGCCGCAGTACGGCGGCCACACCCGACTCGCCCCCGAGGACCGCGATTATCTGGTGATGGAGGAGGTGCCCGACGTGTTCCACACCGGCCACGTCCACAAGCTCGGCTGGGGCGAGTACCACAATGTCGTTGCGCTGAACTCCGGCTGCTGGCAGGCCCAGACTGAATTCCAGAAAAGTGTCAACATCGACCCTGACGCCGGTTTCGCACCGATTTTGGACCTTGATACGCTCTCGATGACGGTCCGGAAGTTTACCTAACCACCTTTTTGCTGCGAGGGTGTCCTCGGCCGCGGAGCGGCCTGCGGGCACCCCCCTTGCAAAAACGTGGGCGAAAAAGGCCGGTCGCTCACTGCGTTCGCGACCGGGGAAACCGCGCGCCGGCGGCGCGCGGTATACTTGTCAACCATGTCTATCTGGTACGTGTTTACCCCGAGGACTCAACGGCCGGCACAGCCTGATCTCGTGAAATCATCTCGTTGTTCCGGGAGACTCGCTTGAGCTCGTCATATGGATTGCGTCCCTGCTGGCGCCATGTCGCCAGCA
>NZ_JAAOHT010000047.1:0-34022 GCF_011440255.1 Haloarcula sp. JP-Z28
TTAGCTAACTGAACGACTTTGCTCGTGAAGCGGGAAATCTTCGACATTGACCATCGGCGATTCCCCGCTTCATTCCACTAGTTCTAACGGTCGAAACCGACGCAGTCCCGCGATTCACCAGAGCCGAATACTTTGACTATGACTCAATGCAGGTCACTGTGGCTGATCTTCAGCCGTCAGTGATGCTCGCACTAACCGATTTAGCTGGTAATCCACGGATCATTGAAATGTTCGTTAAACAGGAGGCGAGTGAAAGCTTAGATGAGCGGGATCAAGAGCCATTAGAGAAGGAATACCCCATCGAGAAGACAATAGAAGACGACGGACCTGTAGAGGTATTCTCAGCCAAAATGAATGCTATCAAACGGGATTGGGGGAAGACGTCATCGCGTGAGTACACAATCTGGTTCCCTTGGCACGTCAGCTGGCGTAACGGACCATCGATGCTCAAGATGTACGGCCATACGTTTGAGCCCAGCGATCAGTCCGACTGGAAACCTCGTCTTGAGCAAATCGCAGATGGTCCGGACGTGAGTGGTGGTAGATACATCCTCGAAGAGATAGAAGATGGAGAATACGATGTCTGGGAGACTACAATCTCAAGTCGCACTCCACGCTGGGCAATACTTCGGTTTGAGAACGCACTAGAAATTCTCTCAGCACAACTGAGTCATTCGGAGTACTTTCTAAACACCCAGACGAGGCCCAAGCGGTTGGGACGAATGTCAGGGAATACAAGAGATGGTGGCCGATGGACAGCGATCCAGCGCCCGTTTGGAGTGTTCTACGTAGATGACCTCGTTGATGAACAGCCCTATACCCCACATTGGGGGGCAAATGTATATGACCGTAGTGGACGCCCTGCGGTCTCTCTTGACTACTCATCGCTCAGCTATCGTTTAGATACTCATCTTCCGTTCGAAGACCTTCAAGTTGGTAATGAACCGCTACTCCACAATGTCTTGGTTGACTATCAGCAGGGACTTACCGAAACCGACCATCGACGATCGTTTATCAATTTCTGGCGGGTAATCGAGGAATTATCATTGGCCGAAGAGGGGCAGAAAGAGGTAACCGTTGAGCGCGCTCTATTCGCTTTAGATGTAGTTACAGAGGACGAGTACGACGCAATTTTTGAACGTATTGCTAAAGAGATATGGGAGGTTCGGAACTCCCGTACTCACGAAACAGGATGGATTCGTATCGGTACTGAACACGAGATCGCCGCGAAGGTACTTGCTGATGCGATGATTTGGTTGTATCTGACTGAATTTATAGATACAGATGGCGACATTAATCAATCGAAAATACGTCGTGTTTTCGATTGGGCAACGAAGCCAGAATCAACTAGAAAGGAGGCTCAAGAGGCGTTGAACACTGTAAGTCATCTATTCGGTGAGTGTTGAAAAACAATGGTCAAATCCGTCGCATCGTCGTCACGACTTCCCGCCCAGTGATCCGCCACTGACAGCCGTTCCAGACTGCCTCGATGCGCTCGAAGCCGCCATCGCTTCGCGGTTCGAACTCGATTTTCCGCTTCGGGCCGCGAACGGGCTCGTACACGAAGCCGTTCGGGTCGGCGACAGTCTCTCTCATGCTTCCACCGCCTGAACGAGATCGCCGACGAGCGAGCCGCCGACATGTGGCCCAACGTCCCACCCACGCTCGCCACGCGTGTATTCGCACCACTCTCCGAGCGTCTCGAAGGGCGTCTCGGCTAACACAACTGTCTCAGCGTCACCATCAGCCGAAACAACAGCCACAGCGAACTCGTAGCTGTCCCAGTAATGTGCTGCACCCTCGCCGTCGACGCCGAGAAAGAGCGGTCGGCCTTGGGTGAGTAGTTCACGAGCGGTACGTTCTTGTGGATTGGATTGCGTAGTTGCCATTGGTTCTTCCTGGAACCACGCGCCTCGGTGTCTCAGCACCGGGGCGATTTCGTACGAAATCGACCAGCGGCGCGTGTGTTCCTATACTTAGCTTATGTTACGCCACCGGCATAAGTGTTTTCCATACAGCAAACTGTAGGGAAAGTAGAAGATAATGAGTACCCGTGGAAAAGATCGATCTGTGAGTGACGAAGAGCTAATTCAGGCAATTAAACGTCATCCCGACCCGGCAGTGAAAAGTACAGAGCTTGCCGAACAGCTACCACTTACGAGTACCCGGATCAATGAACTACTCAAATCATTAGAGAGTGAGGGTATCCTCAAAAAGAAATCATTCGGCAGTGCCAACGGGTGGTGGGTATCCAGAACTCAGGATTTAGACCGCTAAGTAAGTTTGTCACGGGCCGCTTCAACGACACGCTGGTGGCCCTTTGGAGTGATCCACCATAATCGTCTTCCAGACGCGGTTTTGGAGGTTACTAGCCCTTCATTTTCCAGTTCGTTCAGAAGGTCGTTGACACGCTGTCGTGACAGCGGCAGCGGATCAGACACTTCACTGGTGAATAAGGCTGGATCAGCTGATAGCAAAAATTCGAGCAAAATCCGATCATCGCTGACTTTGCGGTCTGACCCTCGCTTAGCCATTCTATCTCATCTTCTACGTCGACATAAATAGTAATGTGCGATGTGATTGTAACTCGTATGGAAAAGTTTGCTGTACAGAAACACTAAGTACGGCCAGCGTAACAGTCTGAGATAGGCGACGCCCACAGCAACCACCGGCGTCCCATCGAACCCATGACCGTTTGCAAGCCCACCCACGAAGAGTCGCATCGCTCGCCAACCACTCTCCTCGCCGGAGGGAGAGCATGACCGTCTGGTACACCTGCACCGCCCTCCAGCGGGATCTCCTGAAAGTGATTGCCGACCACGACCACTACGACCGCGCGGCCACCGCCGACGCCCTCCAGATCGCCGTTGAAACCCGACGCGAAGCCACGCTCAACAATGCCCGCGTCACGGACGCCCTCGCCGGGCTCGAAGCAGACGACCTAGTCACTACCAACGGGACCTACGCCCTGACCGACCGCGGCCACGATCTGGTCGCCACCGACGGCGGCACCACCATCCCCTCACACACGGCGGCGGCCACCCGACTCGACACCGTCCTGCAGGCCGCCGAACCGCCCTCGCCGACGACGAACTCGCATTGCTGGAGGCCGTCAGCACCTACCTCCGGAACACGGACGGCTTCGTTGTCGAGACCCACGCCGAGCCCGCAATCCGCAGCCACGCGCGTGAGCACATCGCCACCACTGAAGGCGGCGAGGGCGCACCTGCCGGCGACGTACTGGACACGCTCGCCAAAGAATACGGAGCCAAGCGGGCGCTGACGGCCTTGCTGGGTCTACTGGTGCAGGGCGACTGTTACCAGCCCGAACCAGCCACACTGCGGCGGGTTGACACCGACGCCGACGAGCTGGGAGGCGACCGATGACGACCTACCACGACCTGACGGGCTTCCAGCGCGATCTCTTGGAGGCCATCGCCGCCGTCGACGATGATCCCTACGGCCTCGCGCTCAAGGAGTATCTCGACGAGCGCTACGCCGACCCGATCAACCACAGCCGCCTCTACCAGAATCTCGACCAGCTCGTTGAGCAGGACCTCATCAACCGAGACGACCTCGACGCCCGCACCAACGTGTATACGCTGACTGACGCTGGCAGACACGAACTCCAGCACCACGCGGAAACACTCGCAGGCCTGTGTGAGCTGGCCCGACCCGTCGCTGATGGGGGTGCCCGACAGTGACGGCAGTCACACTGACTCAGAAGCGTCCTGAGAACGCACGAGTTCACAGTGTCGGTCAGCAGACCACTGGTGGCCAGCTACAGGGAGCGCAGCTGAAGCCACTCATCTGCTGGTATCAAAAACCCCCCAAGGTGCTGATCCCAAGATTGTGCGTTGCACGGACGCGGCGGCAAGGGTTCCAGAGTCGGGAACAGCACCCGCATAAGTGTAGACAGAACATCATAGATAGGTCTTATGGCGGCCGGTCACAGCAGCGCGGTCACATGGCTGGCATGCTCGTCGCTGGACACACTGCAGGTACAGCCTCGCCCAAAACTAGCCAAAACGACCGGTTTCGCCGTGTAGGCGATGGAAGGAATGGTGGGCAGCCGGTGGGGGGTGGCGTGCAACGCACCATTGGAAGTCGTCATCCACGACGACAGGTTCCGGCCTCGGGCAAACCAATGACTTGGGTGGGATCCATAGGGAGATGGAGCAGAGACCAGAACCCACCTACCAGTATGTGATTGGTAAACAAAACGCCTGTGATATCGTTCCGCAGTTTATTCATTCGACACCCAGTGTGGACCCGCTGACAGGCCGCTCCCGACACCGGGAGGTGGCCCGATGACTGCTCCTCCGACCGTCGGCGAGATCATCGCGATCACGACCACCGATAGTGAGCCGTTGTTGCTGGTCTCACGCGCCACCGACGAACACATCACCGGCGTGTTGCTGGCCGACCTCGCAACAGAACCGCTCCAGCGACTGCGAGCGTCCAAGCGCAACACACCCACACGCCGGCAGCTGGCGCAGGCTATCGGTCGGACTGACGAGTTGATGTCGTTCACGGTCCCGACCACAGACTGCGGACTGGTTGAACGCGACAGCAGCCGTCCTAACCGCTTCGAAGGAGGGGATGACTGATGGCCCGCGTTGATCCATCACCGGAACCTGCCACCGAGACAGCGTCATCAGACACAGCCCAGTGGCGACTCCGCTACCACGTCGGTGAGATTCAACACTACACCGAATGGACGGCCGACTTCCCTACCATCGAGAACTACTACGACCAGTACCATCACGGGGACCACGCCCACGATGTCGCCATTGAGCGCCGAGCAGTGATCGAAACGTGACCCACCATAGCACCCACTCCGGTACCAGCCACGACTGTACCACTGCCACCAGCGGAGCGCGACCGGTGAACCCAGTGCCACGCCGGTCCGGGCGACGGCAGCACATACATATCGCTAGTCGCCGGCGCGGTGCCACGACACAAATCCACTAGACAGAGCGGGGTTGCCACGAGCCAACCGCCGCGTCTAGAGAGCGCCAGCTACATCACCGACAGCCCGTGCTGTGGTCAGCACTGCTCGGTTCGATTCCGAGCACGGGCCCTGTGGTCACAATGCCACGACAACCCACCAACGACGACACCGGGACCGACAGCACAGCCACCGATCAAGCCCTCGCCGACGAACTCGGGATGGACATCGGAGGAGATGGGGCGGACATCGACGCCCTCCACTCGCTCGTCAGCGACCTCGACGGCGACGTCTCACCCCTCGTTTCGAGTGTTCTTGAGACGCTGGTCGCGACTATCGATGACCTCCACGAACGCGTCACCCAACTAGAGGCCGACCTCGAACAGACCCACGAGGTTGCCACCACAGCCGTCGGTGACGCCGCCACGAACGACCAGCGCCTCGACGACCTCGAAGCCCAACAGGAGACCACCCGCGACGTCGCCAAGAGTGCCATCGCCAAGGCCCAGCAACTCGAAGCCGACACCGACCAGCAGGAAGACGCCGAACAACTGCCCGAGGGCATCGAACCCAGCACCTCGCCGCTGGATTTCTTCGCGAACTGCCGCCAATCGAAAGTCAAGACGATGTTTGTCGAGCGCTCGAACCGCCAGAACACCTACCGCGCGATCAGCATCGCCAAGCGCTGGCCGGAATTTGCCACGACACGAACCGACGGCAGCGGCGTCTTCATGACGAAAGCCGACCTGCAGACGGCCCTCACCGCCGAACTCGGGAAGGAGCCCCATCGCCAGACGATCAAGCGCGTCTGGGAGACACTGGTCGACATCGGCGGCGACGACGTCGTCGAGAAAACTCGGCAGGTCGGACGGGACCAGCCCCAAACTGAGATCCTCGCGATGGATATGGCAACAGCCGAAGGGCTGCTCGAAAAACGCTACGTCGGTCTCGATCTGTTGGAGAACAGCGACCACAAAGCCGCGACAGGTGGCGTCACACCCGTTGTGGTGGAGTCTACGCCCTAACCCTGTGACACACATCGGATAGGACCAGAACCGACACTGAACCGACGCTACTGGACGCGGTGGTACGTGCCCTGCCGCCGTCGACGCCACTGTTTGCTAGCTGCAGCAACCGGGAGCGACCCCATTCGTACAGGAGTGTAGTGAGCGGTCGTAACACGAACGGAGCGACTACAGCGATTCCAGTAGTCACAACAGGTGTGACGCCAAGTCCAGTCACAAGACCTTCCTGTAGCTTGCATCCCCAATTTGGGTTAGCAACGGTGTCCGGTTTTCCGCATATATAGAGATATCGGATACTCACTGTGCTAACCAAAATACACCACCAGTGTTTTTGCCTTAGCCCGAATACGATGACTGCAAGCAAAATGGCGAGCAACAGTCTTCCAGATAAAGCACCTGGCGAGTATGTTCCCTTCGGACGCCGGCCATACTATCTCCCAGATCCGCTGCCACCGGCACATGACCTCGAATTCGACACCGACTTCCAGCAGTTGCTGCAGGACGCCATCTATCAACTCGGGCGGCTAGAAGGGATTGGCGACGAGACGGAAGCCAATCCGTTGCTGTACACGACAATGGTCCGTCGCGAAGCCGTCGAATCGGTCGTGCTTGAGGGTGCAGATATCGATATCGAGGACGTATTCCGGTCCCAGGAGCTCGCCGATAGCGGCACCACTCGGAAGGATGTCCAAGAAGCACTCAATTACGAGCGGACGATCACTAAAGGTGCGACTCGGCTCTCCGAGGGCGACCAGATCACACTTGGACTGTTACAGGACCTGCACGAGTTGCTGATGGCGGACGTGCGTGGTCACTGTGAATACCCTGGGGAGTTCCGTGCGAAGCCGATCAATCTCCCAGCAGCCTCATCGTTCCAGGAACCATTCGTCCCGCCAGCACCGGACCGGATTCCGGAGCTGATGACGAATCTAATTGAGTATTGTAACACGACCAGCGAGTTCCACGACCTTGTTCAGCTTGGGCTCGTCCACTATCAGTTCGAGACGATTCACCCCTTCGAGGATGGGAACGGCCGCTTGGGACGTATTCTCATCACGTTACAGCTGATTCAGAACGGCTACCTCACACAACCGTATCTGTATCCGAGCGCGTATTTCAACCGCAACAAGATCGAGTATGCTGACCGGATGCGAACAGTCAGCGAAACGGGTGTCTGGGAGCCCTGGCTAGAGTTCTTCGTCGAGGGAATTCGCTCACAAGCTGCCGAGGCAGTCACACGAACGAACAATCTTCGGAATCTTCGTCGAGAGTACGAGCGAACGTATGGACATGAAAAAACAGCCGCCGACCGGTTGGCGATGCGCCTGTTCAAGCAGCCATACCTGACCACGAACGACGTTGCCGAGCTACTGGATGTGACCGCACAAACAGCACGGAACGCAATTCGAGAACTGGAGGCACAGGATGTCCTGACCGAAACAACGGGGAAAGAGCGGTATCAGGAGTTCAAGGCTGTCGATATCTTTGACATTCTCGACCAGCCCCTAGAGTGAGATCGGGGCCGAAACAAACTAACTTGATCTGTGCTGTGTGTTTCTCCAATATAACTGGTAGTCAAAACGCTCTCTCTGGACCGCCTCTCACCCGGCGGAGGCTCACAAAATACGGGCAAGTTCCCTTGCTGTCAGACTATGATTGCTCTATTGGCTCGACCCACTCGGGAGCGCAATCATGGGTCCCACCGTAGATCGAGCGCTCGGGATACTGGTCGTCGGCAGCCTCGACAGCGATGATCACGTTGCCGCCGGAACGCGAAATTTCTGTAACGGTTCCGACGACTACATCGAGTGGGCCGTCTCCGTCGGTCCAGTCGGCTCGAACGTGGTCGCCGCGGTCGAAGTCATACTCCTCGAAGGAAGGTGCTGTCGTACTCATGCTCTCCTCTGGCTCCGAGGGAGACACAAAATGTCTCGTATGCCAGCCAGAGTGCTGATGGGTTTCGCCGAGAGAAGAAGAACTGATGACCGAATTGCGGGTCCGGAAACCCGATGGGTGGACGACCGTCTCGTTTCCCGACGCAGTTGCGACAATCTCGGTTGTCGGTGGGAAGGTCGACGGTCAGCTGTGCCTGACTCTTACCGGCGAACGGGAGGGCGGTCCCCGCATCGTCGAAACCGGAATCCTTGATCTCGGCCCCTGAGAGACCGGCTCCGCCATCCGTGGGACAGTGTCCTCTGGAGCAATCGTTCCGTCACTGCATGGTCGGGTGCATCAAACCTGCCGTCCCTGTGGACCGTCACCCGTCTTCCGTGGGCGTCGCCGTGACGACAAAGGGGTCAGCCTTCAAACCGGTCGCGTCCGGATTGAGCTCTAGCGACTCGGTCATGTGTATTGCCGTCTCCTCCATGAAATCTAGACACCCGTCTGACACTTCCTCGTCCTCGGGGCTTACCTGAAGGGTAAATTTGGTTTCGAAGTACAGCGTCCGGCCGTCAACCTCATAGGGGAGATAGGTCCCCCAGAACGTTTTGCTTCGGGCAGTCTCTGTGAATAGAGACGCGGTGACCGCCTCCCCGTTGAACTCGGTCTGGGTCAGCTCTTCCCAAGTCTCGGAAAAAGTTGCTTGGTCCTGTGTCGTTCCGCGCCCGAATTGCTGGAGGTTGAGTTGGAGGAAAACCCCGTCCTGGCTGTCTGGTCCGAGCGTGACTATGAACAATCCCTGAGCGTTCTCGTCGAACCCCGGCGTCGCTTCCGACTGGTCTCCGAACACATCTAGGTAGTCACAGGTATACGCGAGCGGGCGCTCGCCGGGCTCAAACCGCCGGTAGTCCGATCCGAAGTCTTGACAGACCCGGACACTGCTCCCGTCGCTCCCATCACTTCCGCCGCTACTGTCCGACCCGCCATTTCCGTTCCCGTTCCCACTTGCTCCATCAGCGTTGTTGTCCGTCCCGCCGTTGCTCTCCCCGTCGTCGCCTGCTTGGTCGTCGCCGGAACACCCGGCGAACCCCATCGTGACCGCCGTCCCGAGCGAGACAAGCACCCGTCGCCTGCCGTGTCGGTTCCGGCTGGTTCTGTTGTTGCTATCGTGTTCCATAATTGACGATACTGAAGGAGGGAGAATAGGCCTGTTCACCATCCGTTCTATGATCACCCCGTTTTGGCAGGAAGCAACTCTACTCTAACAGAACACTGTTGTTTAGCCGGATATAAACACACCATCGAATATATTCCGGCTGTTGCCACAGATAGTCGAGCGCAACAGACACTGGCAGGGGGACACAGCCGGTGCGCAGAAAGCAGATTTGTCCGCTTATTCGACGACAATAGCGCCTTTCATACCGACGCCCTCATGTGGGACACAGACGTACAGCACCGTCTTGGCTTCGTCGAAGGTCTGTGTATACGTCGCGCCCTCCTGTGACTTTTGCTCACTCGCGAAATCGGTACCGTGCTGTGCGACGACGTTGTGAGTACTTCCTTGGCCCGTCCACTCCCAGGTGACCACCGTCCCGCTGTCGACGCGAATCGCTGCCGGACCAAAGCCGAAATACGCGCCGTTGGCCTCAATACCAACGTCGACCGTGACGGAGTCAGAACCAGTCTTGTCGACGATGCTGTCGTAGTTGTCCGTCTCCGAGAGGAACTCGTCGACAGATGGTGACCCTTCGGTCTCCACAGACGTGTTAGCGGGTGTCGCTTCCGGAGACGGCGTGTCGTCACTCGATTCGTCCATATCTTGGGCCGTGGAATCGCCGCCACATCCGCCAACGGCACCGGCAACTGCGACCCCCGCAGTGCGCAGGAGTGTCCGCCTGCTGTATGAACTAGTCATTATCAACAGTATGCACAAGCGAGACCAGCTCAATATATGTTTGGGTGAGTGAATTATACAATGAGATTGCAACAGAATCTCGTATTAGTATATGCAACAGTGCTAGACAAATTCGAGACGTTTTCGCAGTTATTCTGGAGCTTTCACTCCCTCAGCGAAATCGAATATCCCGCAATCGCGTCTTGGTCACGATTTTGATAGCAGATAGTGGGATTTTTCGGCAATATCTCCGCAGGCGGAACAAGGAACGGTGAAGAGAAAGTCTAGATAGCGAATTTTAGTATCTCCCCAATATATAAGTGATGTCTGATATCATAATGTGTTACGTCATGTCATACGAAGACATCCGTGACAAAATCAGCGAAACGAGCAGACGGAAGTTCATCGCTGCTCTGAGCATCACAGCGGGTGCATCACTGGCTGGCTGTAGTATGGGTGGCAGCGATGACGGTACGCCGACGTCAGAACCCAAAGCCGCACCAAGCCAGACTCCAGACGAACCAGCGGAACCGCCCGAGCCGCCCGAACCGGACGAACGAATCACGTCCGCGCGACGCATCGGACCCCGCGACGTGAGCGACTTCGGGTTCGAGGACCTGTGGGCCTACCGGAAGCGCCAGGCCGTCGAGGCACTGGTCTCCGACCCGCGTGTCAACGACGTCGCCAGCGACTGGGTCGCCTCCTTCGAAGCATACGACCCGCTGACGAACCGCCTCGACGCGGTTAGCATCCAAGGGACCACCGGGATGGCCGTCGATGGCAGTCCAGACGACACGCCGTTCGAGGTCACAGCAAAGAACCGACAGGTCGCCTACGGACTGGTCGACCGAGTGACCGACGAACTCGTCGGTTTGAAAATCAACGAACCGATCGACGTGACTTGGACGCGAGGCAACTGGAACGACACCCAGCGGGCACGCCACGAGAAGATGCTGGACAAAGAAGAGATCTGGCAACACCTCGAGGGCAAGGAGTGGTACCCGATGGTCAAGGCCGCAGAAATCATCACCAGCTACGGCGATTACGCCCACGGTGAAGCCTCCAACCTCGCGTACTTCGTGATGGACGGGGGTGAACTGAAGGTTGTCAGCGGCTTCATGGACGTGACTGGTGAGGAAGCCGAGTTGCTCGACGTACACATCGTCAACGACTTTGCCGAACACCCGGCCTACAGGATAGCCCAGAACACCGGGACCGTAGGCGAGTCTGTGCTGGGCGAGGTTCCGGAACCGCCGGTGATGCAACGGCCACAGATTACGGCTCCCAATGGCTACCACCGCATCGAAGAGCCACCGAACGAATTCGAACAGGACGGCTGGTCGATAACCTGGAGCGGTCCCCGGACGGTCGGGGCCGAAGTCAGCGCAGACTTCAACGGGAAGCCGGTCTTCTCGCTGACTGCCCCCTACAGCACGTCCACCTGCTACGACATGCCCAAACGAAACGGCCGGAACACCCGCGAGTGGATGTTCCCCGACAACGAGCCGGTCATCAGCGGCGAGCTCCTCTACTGGGATATTCACAGTCTCAGTCTCGGAGGTCCCGGAATCCTCGGCAAGACCGAATACCCATCGACACAGAGCCGTCCGGCGGGGTTCAACATCCGTACGCACTACCACACGGGTGCAGTCCAGAACGCGCGTGATTTCCACTCTGGACATCGTTTCGCACCGTACAACTACTACATCAACTACCAGTTCTACGAGGACGGCGTGTTTATGCCGGTGTTCCAACGGCACGGTCCCGGCTACGTCAACGAGTTCTACGAGTACCGCGAGCGCGAGAACGACGGCCCCGCACAGTACTATTTGGAAAACTGGCTGACGAAGCCGACGCCGGGGACCACAGATGGTGTCGAGACGAAGATATTCGACGGCAACGAGTGGCAGACCCCCGAAACCGAGTTCTATTTCGGCAGTAACGATGTGAGCGAAGAGCATCTACTCCGGTTTACGAACCCTGATGGTCCGGAAACCATCGACATCCCGCTAGACAACCTGAAAGAAGTCGTTGTTGTCAGGCCAAAAGACGACGAAATAGGCGAGGTGATCCGAGCTAATCCGCAGAAGCCGATGCCGGAACTCAACTTCTACCACCCCGCACAGTATGTCGATGACGAACCGATTCAGGGCGAGGAAGTCTTCTTCTGGCTCCTGATGGAAGCTCCCACTGACGAAGTGCCACACGCTTCAGGGATTACGACCTACACGCAGATGGGCGAGTTCAACCTCAGCGGCTACTGACCATCGCCCAAGTCCATCGTTATGGATTTCGTCTGGGTATACTCCCGAAGCGTCTCCATCGCTCCTTCTCGACCGATTCCGGATTGCTTGTAGCCGCCGAAGGGCTGGCCTGCCGGCAGACGGTTGAACGTGTTGACCCAAATGTTGCCGGCCATGATGTCCTCGGCGATGCGGTGGGCGAAGGAGAGGTCGTCGGTCACCACACCGGCAGCAAGGCCGTAGTCCACGTTGTTCGCGCGTGCGACCATCTCGTCGTAACCGTCCCACTCAAGCATGATCTCGACGGGTCCGAAAATCTCCTGTGTCGCGACGGTGCTGTCGGCGCCGACGTCCGCGATGACAGTCGGTTCGACGAAACAGCCCTCAGCGAGGATTCCCTCCTCAACAGTGCCACCGCCCCGGAGGATGCTTGCGTCTGAGTCCCTGGCGAGGCCGATGTAGTGCAGCGTCTTTTCGACTTCTGCACGGCTGACCTGTGGGCCGATGTCGGTGGATTCCTCAAGCGGGTCGCCCATTTGGAGTTGGCCAACGGCGTCGAGAAACGCGTCGACGAACTCGTCTGCGATGCTCTCGTGGATGAACAGTCGTGTCCCGGCACTACAGCACTCGCCGCCGTTGAAAAACATCGCGTCAACAGCGATGTCCGCTGCCTCCGCCGGGTCTGCGTCCGGCGCAACGATGAGTGGACTCTTCCCGCCGAGTTCGAGCGTGATGTCACTAATCGTGTTCGCGGCGGCTTTCATCACGCCCTGTCCCACTTCCGTCGAGCCGGTGAAAGCCACCTTTGGAACGCGCTCATGAGAGACCAGCGGCGCACCTGTCTCGGGACCGAATCCGGTGACGACATTGACGACGCCGTCTGGTAACACGTCCGCAATCTCGCGCATGTACGTAAGCAGTGAAATCGGTGTCTGCTCGGCTGGTTTGAGGACGACCGTGTTGCCGGCGGCGAGTGCCGGCGCAAGTTTCCAGGTGGCAAGCAACAGCGGGAAGTTCCAGGGGACGACCTGTCCGACGACGCCGTAGGGTTCTCGTCGGGTCTGGATGTGTAACTCCTTGTGTGGGACGGTTTTTCCTTCGATATTTCGGGCGGCACTGGCGAAGTATCGGAAGTGGTCGACGGCGAGTTCGATGTCCTCGCGAGCCTCAGTAATTGGTTTCCCGTTGTCGAGTACCTCGATAAGCGCGAAGTCCTCGGCGCGTGCTTCGAGTCGGTCGGCCATTGTCAAGAGCAACTGCTGTCTCTCCGCCGGCGTGGTCTCTGACCAGCGTTGCTCGTATGCTTCCCAGGCGGCATCGACCGCTCTGTTGACTTCCTCTTTGGTCCCCTCGTAGACGCCCACCAGCGACTCACCCGTCGTCGGATCTATGGACTGAAACGTGTCGTCGCCACGTCCAGTAATCCACTCGCCATCGACGAAGTGTTTGAGTGGTCCCGACGGAAGTAGCGATTCAGCAAGCTCCGCGTGCCGGGCCTTGATTCGCAGTGTGTCGATCTCTGAATGAGATGTCATCCTAACCCTACTGACACACCTTGTTCACTGGTGTCTCTACGCACACTGCGTAAGCAACCGAAATAAGCGTTCACCTAAATCAAGGCGGAGGTGCCACGCTTGACCAGCGCCTGGCTTCCGACCCCGGCAGAAGCACAAGCGAATAGGGTGGGATAGTTTACTGATTTACCGAGACGCGGTCAGTCTCCTCATGCTCGCCAGTCTCCTGCTCGCCGTCCCCAAGATACTCCTCACCGCCCATATCTCGCAGCAGGTCGTTGAAGACAGCTGCTGCCGTCTCGAACTTATGGACCGTCGGGAATGCCGTTTTGTCTATCTGTGCGATGAAGTCGCCGTACTCCCTGACGAAGTCGTGACGCCACGCCTCACTCTGCTCTGGTGATGCGAATTGCGCGATGAACTGCCACTCGTGGTAGTCGTCCGCGCTGGCAAAGAACATCACGTGCGGGTCGTCGAGCAATCGTTTGTAGCAACGCTCCCAGTTCTCATCAAAATTCGAATAATGAAAGGCAACCTGAAAGATATAGTATTCGAAGATGTTCTGATTTGGGATTGCACGCATCGAGAACACATCCTCGTCGCGCATCTCGTTTAGGATCTCGTTCACGCGGTTGTGAGAGAGTGAGATATCAAACTCTTCTTCCAAGATATCACGAAGTTTACTGGCAGGCTTCTCGGGATATTTCACTCTAGCCTTGAGAATAGCCACATCGCGGGGTGAGAGATCGAACTCGAAATCGTTCCCGTTGATCATTGTGTTCTGTTCGTTCCAGTTTGGGTTCGCAATCGCAATAAGTGTTCTCCAACTATGCTATGGCCGCAAATGTTGGAAATATAATACATATTCAGTCCTTGTTTCCCGCAGCCAGCGGTCCTTCATTGGCGGGATTCGGATATGCTATATCGACCAACGTACCACTCGTCACCCCAGATAGCGTGATTATACAATTCACTGACCAGCATCGTAATATTACACTCTCATATATTGTGCTGTATAGTAATGAAGTATAATATAATATCAATTAATTATTTACTATCGCGTGACAAATATTGTTACTGGCCCAGTATGAGTACAGCCAGTGATGATTCCACAGAGACGGATAGTGCAATCAAACAACGCCATCGGGACGCCGCTGCAGATGCGATACCGGACAACCTCTCCCACTACATCGGTGGCGAGTTCGTCGCTGGCAATAGCCACAAGACAATCGAGACCCGAGATCCGACGACAGATGCGGTACTCGGTGAAGTGCCCGCGGGCAACGCTGCCGACATCGACGACGCAGTCAAGGCTGCACAGCAGGCCTTCGACGGGGGGTGGAAGGACGCCTCGCCGGGAGAGCGTCAGCGCGTCCTCTCAGAGATGGCCCACGCCGTCGAAGAGAACCAGAAGACTCTCGCCACGCTCGAAGTGCTGGATACTGGCAAGACGATCACCGAAGCGATGGGCGACATGGGACTGGTCATCGACCACCTCACATACTACGCTGCCGCCGCCCGCAACGTCAACGGGGAAACACGTCAGACGAACGACCTCTTCGACCGGGAGAAACAGGTCTTCACTGTCAAGGAACCCTACGGCGTCGTCGGCGCAATCGTACCGTGGAACTTCCCGCTGCTCATCGCCATCTGGAAGTGCGGTCCCGCTCTCGCCGCCGGCAACACGGTGGTTCTCAAACCCTCTGAAGAGACGCCGCTGTCCACTCTCAAACTGATGGAACTCGTCGACGACACCGTTCCAGACGGCGTCATCAACGTCGTCACCGGCTACGGTGAGGACGCCGGCGCCCCTCTCTCGACCCACGAGGACGTGCCCAAGATTTCCTTTACCGGTTCGACGGAAGTCGGCAAAGAAATTATCCGCAACTCCGCGGAGGACATCAAGAAGACGACGCTCGAACTCGGCGGGAAGAGTCCCGTCATCGTCTACCCTGACGCCGACCTCGAAGAGGCAGTCGAGGCGGCGATGATGGCCATCTTCTTCAATAAAGGCGAGTGCTGTGCCGCAGGCTCCCGATTGTTCGTTCACGAGGATATTGAAGAGCAGTTCCTCGAGACGTTCACCAATGCCGCGTCCGGCATGACCGTCGGTGACCCACTCCTCGAAGAGACGGACATGGGACCGAAAGTCTCCGACGAACAGGTCCAGCGAACGAACGAGTTCGTGGAGGCCGCCCGCGAGAGCGGTGCAACCATCCGAACCGGCGGCAGCGCACCCGACGACGAGTCGCTCGCCGGCGGTGCGTTCTACGAACCGACCGTTATCGACGATATCGACCACGACCATCCCTCGGTGCAGAAAGAAATCTTCGGTCCCGTCATGGAGACGTTCTCCTGGAGTGACGAGGACGACGTGGTCGAACTGGCCAACGACGTCGACTACGGCCTCGCCGCTGGCGTCATCTCCGGTGACGTGACTAAGGCCCTCCAAACAGCCCGGCGTCTCGAAGCCGGCGTCGTCTGGGTGAACCACTACAACGACGTGTCGGCGGGCCAGCCCTTCGGCGGCTACAAACAGTCCGGCACCGGTCGGGAGAACGCTGCTGAAGCTATCGACGAATTTACACAGACCAAAGCCATCAACGTTAATCTCGGATAGCGCTGACATCCGTCCGTGTCACACGCCTATAATATGGGTTTCGTTCGTTGACCACGATGAACCAAACAATTATCAGCACCTCACAAAGCATCGCCAGTTAGCCTGGCCTGAGTCACTAGGTCTGTTGTGCTCAGTCGTCGATAGCCCTCGAGGAGTGTTGATCGAAGACACGAACTGTCGCTGTTGGCGGCGTTTAGCTGCCGACGCGACAGCGCTTCCACTCAGGCAGACGCTGCTCGGTCGGTGACTACCAGTGGCACCGATCGTCTGGGGACGATTTACAGGGACGGCCCGACGCACCGCGAGGGCCGTCCATGCTGCTCGGCAGATCATATTGCTGAACTCCTTGTCCGGCCACCGCCAGAGGCGATGCCTGCCTCGGCGGGGCGTCGCCACGTATTCGTGGTGAGGATACCGTTACCCGTTCTGTAACAGCAGACTCACCACAATGTACAGTAGCCTCACCGTCGTGTCTCGTGTCGCTGTCGTCGCTATCGCTTGTTCAACAACCTATCGGTCGACGCGATGCCGAAGCGTTTGCTGTAGTGGTATCGAGCGTCGCGTTGAGTCTCGATGAACGACACCTGCCTTCTGATTCGGTCTTTGTTCCCCGCTGGCGGGACAGACCTTTGCACGTTCCACGACAGGAGTCTCACGATTGCACCGCTCCGATTGAGTCCGCTCCGGTCCCACACTGGTTGACCGCCGAAATCGCATACCGCAGGGGAACCTATTCAAAACCTAACCTCTTAGAAATTTCTCACTATTCTGCGGCCTATCGTGACCCTCTCTGCTGACTGACTCGGGCCATATATTCAGTACGGATCGGACCACCTCACCAGAAGATGCCAGGAGTCAGCTGCTGAATACAGAGGACGGAGGATGAGTTTCCCAGAGGAGTCTGTCCGCTTCGGCACGGACGAGCGGAGCGGGCGATAGGTACCTTGGTTGCCTATTTGGCTGTATGCGCTTTCCGATCTCCTCTGACTCCGAGGGGGACACAAAATCGCCCCTACGCCAGCCAGAGGGCTGATACTGCCTGCCGAGAAAAGAAGAACTAATGACCGAATTGCGGGTCCGGAAACCCGATGGCTGGACAATCGTCTCGTTTCCCGACGCAGTTGTGACAGGACTACGAGGTGTGGACGATAATCCCGTCTGACTGGAGTTTAAGCGTAATTTGGTCGACTTGGAGTGTGAATACTTTCCGATGGTGACCGTCCGGGTCGTACCGCATCGCCGTGGTGACGACGGTAGCTGCCTTCAGCTCCTTGAGTCGACGGTACACCGTCGGTCGTGAGCAGTCACAGGCCGCGACGATATCACGCGCTGGCATGGGGCCATCTTGCAAGGCAGTCACGATCTGGCGGGTGTACTGGTCTTCCAGACACGACAGTAGTTCGTCGGCCGTCGGTCCGGCGTGCATTTCGTCGGAGCCCGACGATGATCGCGTGGTGGCACTTGTCATTAGGCCGCACGCTCCCGTCCGACGGAGAGGAATGCATCGGTCATGAGGCCGCCGGCCGCAGCAACCACGTTGATGACATTACACAGTATCCAGATTCCGGCGACACCGACGGTGGCAACACCGATTGCCTCTGGAAGGGTTGAGACGGCGTACTGTCCGAACTGGTAGTTTACTCCTGGATCGTCGTAGACGAAAGGGGCGGCCAACAGCGTGCCGACTAGCGCGGTGCCGGTGATAGTGACGACGAAAGCCACTATCCCGTACACGAATTTCAGGAGGACTACCGCTACGCTCGTCCAAGTGGTCGGTTCAGTGGCAAAACGCCACACCGCCGCAAGATAGCCGTCATCGGAGTCAAGTGTCTCTCGTGGCGATGGAGGGGTTGCCACCTCTTGATCCAGCAGGACCGTTGCGAGGCGAGCTTCCAGTCCGGCTGCTCCCGTCGTGGCGACAAGCGTCACGAGCAAGACCGGAAGGCCCACCAGTGTGAATGCCAACCCGAGGCCGAGGGAGGACCCTGTGGTGAATGCAACAAAGTAAGCCACCCCCAGCGGGAACGCGAGCAGGAGGTAGAGCAGTCGCTTGTACGTCGCTGTACGAACCGGTGCGGTGACGAACTGCTGGAGTGTGTCACCTGCAGTCGTTTCCATCATCTGTCTCACGGGTAGACAGAGGTCCAGATAGGTGGTATATACACACTGATGGCTGTAGGTTTGACAGCTGTGGGAAAGATTTATTAACTAGAACTGAACGTCCGGTAGATGGCAAGCAGACCAATAGTGTGTGAGAGTGTCGCGCCCAGAAGGGCCTGTGCGTCAGTCAGCGGCAGTAGTGGGGTAACTACCTCGACGACGAGGAACGGAACAACAGCGATAGCCACGATACCGATTGCCAACCCACGCATCACCGGACTGTCGTTGCGTCGGTAGCCGCGGAAAGCCAACGACGCGACAATGATACCAAGCAGTGCAGTCCCGGCTGCACCAACCGTGGCGAGGGTATCTAGCACAGTCATCGGTCCCCCTGATAGATGACTGCGAGGATAACGAGCAGTCCCATTGCTTCGACCGCGGTGGTTGATAAAACGCGTACTGGAGTAGTCACAGTGATAATATTCCCTGCAGTGAGACGGAGGAGCATTGGCGCTGGAGCCAGCAGGAACATCCCGATGGCCAGTAGTAGAATGGGCCTAGAACGCGACTGGAGATATCCCTGCAGGAATCGATATGTAACGAGCACGGCGAGCACTGTCGCCACAAGAAAGGTAATCAGCGCCGCAATGCTGGTCACCGTTGCACCACCTTCCACAGTCACTTGCAGCGGTATGTGGTTATTGCAGATCATCCGGTAAATTCCTCGTATAGGCGCGTAAAGCGGTCGGAAGGCGGTTCACGGCGGTCGACATCAATCTCGACGCCCGAGTTGGTAAATTCGATTTCGACCCGCTCCAACCGGGCCGAATACGTCTTGTAGTGATGGCCATCGGGGTCCAGCTCCTGATGAGCGATGAGGAGATTTCGGTCTTGTAGCCGGTCCACGAGGCGATACACTGTCGAGTCATCGGCCCCACAGCAGTTGCTCAGCGCCTCAACCGACTGAGACTCCTCTCTTGTCTCGACCAGTATCGTCCGGACGTTCTCATCATCGAGGAGCGTGAGGAGCTCCTCGTCCGGCTCGCCGGCCGACTCCATCAAAATGTGGTTGTGCCGCCCGGGGTATTAATTACGGTCCCACGTCTCAGATATTGCAGTCCTCCAATATCTTTAGACGGCGGCTTTCCAAAGTATGCCTGTGCCCGCGTCGTTGCCTTCCCTCCGATCTATCGTTGTCACGCCGTTGCAACCTCGGACCTACCTCCATCTCCTCTATCTCGGGCTGGCTTTTCCCTTCGGGATAGCGTACTTTGTCATCCTCGTTACGGGGTTTTCGATTGCAGTGCCGCTGACTGTCCTTATTATTGGCATACCGTTGTTCATCGTGACATTACTTATTGTTCGAGGACTGGGTGCCGTTGAGCGTTTGCTCGCCAATCTCTTACTCGGTACTGACATCGCCACGCCACCGTATCCGTTCCGGGACGGTAGCGTCATAGGTCGCCTGCGAGCGCTCATAGTGAACCGTCGAACGTGGACCGAGTGTGGCCATCTCCTCTTGAAATTCCCCATTGGTATCGGTGCCTTCGTGTTCCTCGTGACTGGACTGACAATGTCGATTACATTTCTTGCCACACCGGTGTTCTACGACGAACCCGGCTTGCGTGTCGGTATCTTTCCCGCTGACCCGGTCACGCTTGCGCCGTCACTGTCAATTCCGTGGGGCAACGTGCTAGTTGGTGCGGAGTTCGTAGTCACAGTCAGTGAGTGGGCTGTCGACTCGTTGGCTGACGCGCTCTTGTTCTCGGCCATCGGCGCCGTCCTGTTTCTGCTAACGCTGAATATCGTCAACCTCGTGGCGTGGCTATCTCGTCGGTATACACGCGCCCTTTTGGGAGATCCAGCCGCGGTGTTGGATTGGCTCTCGAGCCTCTAGACGGCACTTGGCTCTAGCTCAGTTGACTGCTCTGTTGCGTAGCGGCGTTAGTCAAAGTAGTCAGGTTTGAGTTGGGCCCTCAGGGGTTGTGCCGGTGGTCTAAAGATCGGTGTCACTTCAGCGTCGCTCAGAGGGCACTATTTAACACAGCCGACAGAATGCTTCCTGATCAGTGGGCATTCTATATTGACTACTGGTGAAACTGTGCTGGTTTTGTATGATAGGTTGGTATCTTCACGTACTCTTTCACTTTGCCGGGCATCAGCACTCACCTGTCTTCTTCATTGTCACCCCACCTCCGCACGGCGCTGAGCCCCCAGTTGCCCATAGTTAACACGCAGGTGTAGTGAACGGATAGTTCATCTCGATTGCAGCGAAAGGAATACGATTCGTATCGTTCTATGACATCCTCGGTCGTAACAAAAGTATAGCTGTCCGAGTGCGAAGCCAGCCAACTCTTCAACAATGCCGGAGACACAGAACGGCGGGTTACAGTATCATTTGCCATACAGTCTGGACTCCGCTCGAAGGCAGGCGCTGTCGTACTCATGATCTCCTCTGGCTCCGAGGGAGACACAAAACCTCAGCTGTTCACCGGTCGGTCATGGACGTCGAACACGAATCGTATCGTAGCCAAATTGCCCATCTACGAGAACAGACGTTTTCGACCGCACAGGTGAGACTACACGACGCCATATGCGAATAGCGCAGCCAAACACTCAATAATCGGGTTATCCAACAGACGAGTATGGCTACTATCGAAATTGACGAGGAGGTGTATGAGGCGCTCCAAATTCCTGAGGGAGAGCGGCCGCAGGCAATGAAACAAGAGTTGGCTGTCTCGCTTTACGCACGTGATGTCCTTTCGTTCGGGAAAGCGCGTGCATTGGCAGAACTGTCCCACCGAGAATTCCAGACATTACTCGGAGACCGCGAAATCCAACGCCATTACACCGACACTGAACTTGCTGAAGACCTCGACTATGCCGAATAACGAGCTTGTAGTCTCGGACACGTCACCGCTGCTGAATCTTGCACTTATCGACCAACTCACCCTTCTCAAATCGCAGTTTTCGAGCATCACCATTCCGCGTCAGGTGTGGGACGAACTCACTGATGGAGAGGCAGGTGTAGACGCGCTTCGCTCGTTGCATGACGATGAGTTCCTGACGATTACCGAGGTCGAACAGTCGCACCTCTTCACTGAAATCTTCCACGAGCTGGATCTCGGGGAAACAGCTGCTATTTGTCATGCCATCGAGCACGATGCTGACCTCATCCTTTTGGATGAAAAAGACGGTCGACAGGTCGCTCGGAGACACAACCTGACCGTAACGGGAGCCATCGGAATACTACTCCGCGGAGCCAATGCTGGAGACATTGAATTAAAACACGAACTTGACGCCCTTCGTGACGCTGGCTTCTGGATCTCTGATGAGCTTTACTCAAAAGTCCTCTCTGAAGCCACAGAATAGCTACCGTTCCCACGGGAAGAAGCCATGGCGCTCGCGATAGGCACTGATCTGGTCCTGAAACTCTTGTTCCTGGAAGTCTGGCTCGTCGCCGTGGATATCCTCCGGAGAGACGCCGTCGGGAAGATGCTCATAGCCCGTGACCTCCGCCGTGTCATCCTCTTGGTCGGGCTCGTGTCGGTGCTGTCCACACTCCCTGCAGGTCCAGATCAGCCGGTCAAGGTGTGAGTGACACTCGAAACCGTCCAGCCCGTGTGATTCGTGTCCCGTCACGGCGCCACACTGCCGACAGTGGAACCCGATCCCGATTATCTCCGGTTCGGCTCTTGCCTGATGGCGCTTCACAACGCCGGGAACAAGCCAGCACGTGCCGTCGTCCTCCCGGAACTCATCCGTGAGCTGCTGGAACTCCGAGCGGTCGGTGACCGGCGACCCGTCCTCGAGGTAGATCCGTGGCTGGACGTCGTCCCCATTCCCGCCCCAGTTGGTCTGCTCGTCGGCTGTCTCCAAGAGCGCCTGTCCGAGTTCCTCGTCGATCGTGGTTTCGTTCGGCAGGTCGGGCCAGCCCTTCGTGAGAGTGGCGGCTGGCTCGGTGCCGAAGGCTACTCGACACTTCACGGTTCCATGGGAGACGTCCTCGCCGCTTGCGATGCTGTCGGAAACGGAGAAGGCCGCAGCGCCGAGGGCTCGTGCATGGAAATCAGTGTTCGCTTCGACGAGTGCGAGTACTACCCGACCGAACGTCCACTCCCCAAGTGGACTACTACCTTGATCGTCGGAAGGAATCTCTGAGACGCCGGTTTGAGCGCAGAACGGACACTGGTGTTCATCCTGTGGGATATCCTGGCCACAGGTCCGACAGGTGCGAGCATCATCCTCTGCATGGTCGGGATAGCCGGTGGATTCGAGGACTCGTTCCCGTCCGTTCCCCCTCGTTTCAGGATCGGAACTCGCTGCGCCGAGGATATCAGCGGGATCGTACTCAGGATTCCGGTCAGTCACACGCTTGGTTGCGTTCGTCATCGTATTTAAACTCCAGCCCCGAGGGAAGTACAAACCGACAGAGACCAAGACAGGACGGGTTGACTACTCGCCGTCCGTGCTGTCTGTCACTTCTGCGATGAACGTGTCCGTTGATCTGTCCAGATCGTACTGATTGATGAGTTCGAGGGCAGCCAGCGCTGCGCCTGTGTCTACGAGGCCTGCGGCGAGCAACCGTTTGAGACGAAGGGTGCCTTTGTGGGCTCGGTCGGAATCTGAACCGCGCATCTGGGAAAATTCCATGAAGAGTCGTCGCCAAGCAGTTGCCGAGCCGGTCACCGTGAGATTCCAGTCCGGGGCTTCATACCTAGAGGACGACTGCCGGCGGTAGTGGCCTTCAAGTCTGTCAAGCAGGTCGTCGATAATCGTGCCCTTCTCAACGGTCCGTCCGTGTATGGCGTAGTCTGGGTCGACGAGATTGCGCCACTCGTCGTAGGAGGCGATATCGTACTCGACAGCTAGCTCGACCTCGACTGTTTCGAGACAATCGGCCTTCCCGGGTTCATTGACTCGCCGAAGTCGATCTGCGGTCCCCTCGGCGTGGAGTGTGAGGCCTGGGAACTGCGCTTCGCTAGATGCTGGGTGCTGTTCTCCGGTCTGCTCGCCGTTTGTGGTCTTCGATGCCATGGGTACTGTCGGGACGCCCTCACTGGACCGCCCCGCACCCGACCGGGGGATCAAAAAATGGGTCTTGGTCTATAATATCAGCCACTGAATATAGTTTCTTCACCTGTGGAGACGAGTGAAACAGCCGCAAGGTAGACCTGCGAATTGACCGCCGAGAGTTCTACCAACTCAGAGAGATGTTCTGATAGCCGTGCAAGATACGACGCGCATATTCAGCATTACCGCCCTTCGCTCAAGGGATGTCCTCTCGAAATAAAAGGCGCCTTTCAGAATCCGCGCTCGGCAAACGCTTCCTGTGCCCGTTCGTATACTGTCTCTCCACCGCTCGTGTAAAGTGACGGGAGGTTCACGCGGCGTTTACAGGTTGTTCCCCCGTCAGTGTACCTAATGACGAGTCGAGAACGTGTCAGTCCCATCATGCCATCTGTTGCAGAGACCTGCTCAATAGTAGCAAGTCGAATTCGGTCTGGTGATCGGAACCCACATGCGTAATTCACCGCCCAGAGTACGAGGATCAACCCGCCAACGACGGCGATGTGGAGGAAGCTGCCACCGCGGACCGCGCTGACTACCCACCAGATGCCGATTGGAAACGCAAACAAATAGCCGACAAGGGCACTGCTGGACCACCACGTTCCGCGCTGCCAGTAGTCTCGGTAGAGTGACTTAATGTACCCCCAAAACGACTCCTCGAAGTACACGTAATCCTCGGTGAACCGTGCTGTGCCGCGTTTCGTCGGGAACGACTCTATGGAGCACACGCTTCACCCGACTACTCAGAAAGGTCCGCATAGAGTTGAGTAAACCCGCACTCCGGACAGAGGTATGCAGAAAGTGGGGCTTGATACCCGACACCGAGGCGGTCGAGGATACCGCCGTCTCTCTCAGTTTCGATGTAGAGGTCACCGACGCCTTCGGCAGTTACGTTTGTCTGCTCCATCAGGACATCACAATCCGGACAGGATCGTTCGCTCATGTCTCAGTATCGTGTTTCGCTCATCATACGCAAAAAGACCTAGCCGCTGTTTCATTGGCTGAAATGCTACTATCGGCATCTCCCTACGTTAAACACATGCTCTGGCTCTGTATGCAGCACTCGACTTCTATCAATCTTGAACTCTGGTTTGCTTGGATGGGTCTCACGGTTCTCGTCGGGTTTGTTGTCGCTGTACTGGCGGCTACCGGTGAATGATTGTTGCTGACTACAGCTTCCGGGTCCACGATGTTCCTGACAGAACCAGGGTAAATCGTTGCCATTGTGCTATACAGAGGGGGTATGGCGTATGTTCTAAGGCCAGCATACTACGGCTGATTAAACAGCCAGAGAGTCAAGCAGATTTGGCAGGCACGGATATCTGCGCAGATTAACGTGGCCCAAAGAACGCTACTCGTTCAGTACTTCAACATCAAACTTCGAGTGCCAACAGTACCGTCGCCCTCCCCAAACAAATGTGTCCCGGGCGAAAGCATACAGCCCCAAGGGGACAGCGGCTACAAGTGCTGGTACCGTTAGCAGTAGCGAGGCTCGTCGAACCCCGAAGCTAGCACTGACACCGGCTGTCAGTACCGTTAGTACCACCGCGAGGAGCGGGAAGAAGACACAACCGATGAGAACGGCGACCAACACACCAAATGAGAGTTTCGCTACCGTTGGATCATGCGTTGAGAAAATCTGGTTGAACCGGATATGTCGTTCAAGCGTCTGCCGGAGACTTCCACCCATTGGCACCCGGCGTACGCGTTGAACTGATGTCACACTAATGTGTTCCCCGAGGAGACCATCGTCGCTGATCGTCTGGCGGAGCTCCGAAAGGAACCTTTCCTCGTCAAGATCACTTCTGTCAAATATGACAGTCCCGCCCCAGGCGTGGTCACCCATGTATGTCCCGAGCGTGCCCCCAAGGACATAAACAGGCTCTAACAGGACTGCAAGCGGATCTTGACCGACGAACGCCGGCAACTCTGTTGTCGGGCCGTATTCGGCGTAGTCCTGGTGGAGGCGGTCAAGCCAGTCCGGGGGGTGATGAAAGTCATCGTCGGTCCAGACAAGACGGTCGTGATTGGCGGCTTCCATCCCAGCGGCAATAGCATTTGCTTTCCCGGAACACCCGACAGGGTCGCCAGCAGGGATAAACTGGACGTTCTCCGAGAGCGGTTTTCGGTCCACAACCGGGTCGTCCTTGCTATCGTGGATGATGAGGAGTTCGTCTTCGGGACCTAACTGTGCGGCGACGTCGTCGCAGGCGGCGGTCCAAGACACCGTTGGGAGGAGTACACTTGTTGGCGTGCGTGTCTGTCTGTTCGACATTCGTACTCGAAACGTGAGCGCGGATATGGATGGTAGTTTCTTATGACTTCTCTGACTGAAGCCAGACAGAAAGCCCAGAACGGCACAACCTATATTGACGAACCAAGAGATGGCCCGCTTACAGTGTCCGACGTGCGAGATCCTGAAGCACTCGCAGACCTGCTCGGTGACGAGTGTGCGCGCACGATTCTCGTCGAGGCGAAAAAGAAGCCTCGCTCGGCGGCAGAGCTCAGCGACTGCGCCGGGGTCTCGGAGCCGACAGTCTACCGCCGACTCGAACGGCTCCGAGAGTACGATCTTGTCACCGAAGATATCCAGCCAGTCACCGATGGGAAGAATTACAAACTCTATCGGACAGAACTCGATGGCATCGAACTCGATCTCAGCGAAGACGGCTTCGACATCACGGTCTCGCGTCGGGACCGGATGGTCGACCGCTTCACACAGTTCGTAGAGGGTAGCTGATATGCTCGCCATACTCCAACTCGATCTCGAAACGTTACGAACAGTCCGCCAGGTCAGCGAGATAGTTCCGATGATTCTCGGACTGGCAATCAGTTACCTTGCCTACACGGCGTACCGGCAAAACCGGAGCCGCCCGATGTTGTACATAGCGATCGGATTCATACTGGTGTTGTTCGTGCAGGCTCCGCTGGCCCTGATATTCATTCACATTCTGGAACTCCCCACCCCGCTACTCAATAGCCTCCTTCAGATTCCTGAGTTTGCCGGCCTGGGACTGATTCTCTACGGCTTGTGGACCCCGCGGCGGGACTGATACCGCCTTTCGAACATTGAACTTGACGATTGGGTCAGGGCGTCACGCAAATTTTTGTAGTCAATTGCCGGTCATCGCCGGAGATGGGGTCAGGACGACCGGTAATTCGTTACAAAAGTCCGTATCAGTCGGACGGTTCAGTTCCGTGTCCATCGCTGGAGGGATTACCGGACACGGCTCCGTCAGTCGACCGGGAACCCGTCCAGCGCGGCTGGACGGCTTCGTTGTGTGAAAGCGTTTCAGGACCGTAGCGGACGACAAACAAGGTAGCGAGGACCCCGAACGTGCCGGTCAGAATCGCCGCGTATGGGACCGGCACTGCTGCCGCGCCGCCGACAGCCTGCCCGGGGACGTTCACCGCGGCGTTGAGCGTCCCGTGAAACAGTACGGCACCGAGAACAGATCCGTCCGACGCGTTGTAGTACCACGTGAGGATGACCGCAAAACAAACCACGCTGGCAGTGTACAGAACCGGTGAGTGGGGGTACACGTCGTAGACGAACATCGGGACGTGCCAGAGTGCCCAGACGCCACTGACGAGAACACTCGCGGTGAGCGCACTGAACCGCCTCTGGAGATGTGGGAGTGCGAATCCCCGCCACCCGAACTCCTCGTTTCCACCGGTGAACAGTGTCGCCAGCACCAGATTAAACAGGAAGAGCGGGGCCAGTTGCCCAAGGGAACTGCTGTCGGGAAGCCCCACGAGTGAGAAGACGACGACAGCGACTCCGAGGGCTCCGACCACCGGGACGGCGATTGCGAGTCCGTACCAGCGGAGTGGTCGTCGCCAATCGAAAATCGTCGCGAGCCAAGCGCGGACTGATTCACCACGGAGACGCGTCACGACCGCTCCCGCGGCGCCAGGGCCGAAGGCTCCGAGGACTATTCCCAACATCCCCAGTCCCGACCGTGCGGTAGTTATCGAAAACGTCGCAATCCACACCGTCCAAGAGAGTCCGATTGCCAGTGCGGAGAACACCACAACCGGATGTTCGTTGATGAGTCGTGCGAGCAGCGAGCGGTTCGATTCCATCACGCTCGGAGAAACGGCTGGAATACCTATCAGGGACGCCGGCCGGCTTCATTCGCTGAAGTTACCGTCCACTCTTATACTACCCGTCAGTTGAACATTGCCGAATCGGGATATCTGCTCCCAGGAACGCTTTGACGGTACAGAATCCCAATCTGCTCTAATAACAACTGGTAGTATATACTTAGGGTCCGGATAGATTGTGAGCGAAATCGCAGGACGGCAGAAATTAATTCCCACAATTACTCTTGACGGTCAGTATAGCTTGAACCCCACTTGCTCTCAGTGAGCAGTTCTACTAACGGACCGATTCATCCGAGTTAGCACGGAATCGATAGTGACGGTTCGCTGTACTTAATCTCTACGCTCATATGAAGCACGTTACTGGTGAGTCAGAGAACGGTTCGGACGATTTCTTTGAGAGCTTCTCGACCAGGTTAACGTAAGATTCGGCGGCGAAGTCGGAAAGCTCTGAGATATGGCGTGAGCTTATCTTTTGAGACGCCTCGGTGCGGCGAGAGCCACGCGTCGCACAGAGCCGCCTCAGGCGCTGTCTGTCAGAGGTGTTGCTCAACGTTTTCGCACTCTCAGGCGCTCTCTCGGACGAATCGTCCGAGTTTCTCTTGTTTGATATCAACCATGCTTGCGATTCCTTGGATAGATTTGTTGCTCCTAGGTCGGATGAGTCCGTGAAAGTACTGCGTCCCGCGACGCCACGTCGTCTCACAGTTTCGCCACGAGAGCCGACGGCTCGGGGATTCGTCTCTATTCACTAGTTTCATGCGCGGAAGAGTATCCTTGCGTGAAACACGCTTTTGAACAAAAAACATTTTACATACACCCACAAAGGCCTGCTGTGGACCGACGTAGATTCCTCCATGGCGCAGCCCTCCTTCCGACAGCCGGTCTGGTCGGACTCTCTGGCTGTAGTAGCTCAGAGAGCCCGCCACCACGCCGGTCCCGAGTCCTCAGCACAGTTACAATCGATAGCGCCCAACTGCTGGCTGAGCTCGTTGACGACCCGTGGGTAGCCACCAGACGAGACGGCGTCCCAATCAATGGACAGAACGCGCAGTCACTCGACAGCAATGCCAAGGATTCACCGAGTGGACTGTCGGTCATCGGCTCGCTGAGTCCCGTTGGAACGGCCCAAGCACAGAAAGGCGGTGGTGGCGGTGGCCGCGGTGCTGTTGGTCGTGGCCGAGGCTCCTCCTATTCTGATGCGCCTCGTACTGGACGAGGCCGTGCCAAGTACCACGGTGGCGCCTACGTTGGGACGTGGTACGATGACCACGATGACGAGGTGCGCCGGGCCGAAACCGAAATCTCCGAGGTGGGCATTGCCCGCATCGGCCCAGTAAGCGACACCGACGAGGAGCTGCCTGCGCCAGGGCCAGTTTCGTGGGATGAGACGTGGCAAAATCCCGACGATACAGTTAGTATCGACGTCACGAACGCAGGCTGGTACCGAGTCGGCACACACACTACCGCAGCCGACGGCACTAATCTCGGCTGGGAGGCCGTCGATGTCCTCGTCAAGGACGACAATGATACCTACAGCATAGCCCAGAAGTGGAAGGTTTCACCCCGAATTTGACCCGCAGCTCGCCCGTCCGCCGTTCGTTGCCCTGAGTCCCCCCAATGACACCACGACCGCAACATCCGCGCCACAGCGTCCCGCTGCTGCACGCGCTCACGTTTATCGTTGCGCTGTGTAGCTTTGCGTACGAACTCGTCTTTGCCGAGCTCTACACAGTTGTCTTCGGCGGGAGCGTCACTCAGTACGGCCTCACTATCGGATTGTTCTTTTCGTCGCTGGGGCTAGGATCGTTCCTCTCAGGCCGATTGGAGACAGACCCCGAGTCGAACTTCTTCCGTGTCGAAACGTACCTCGCCGTCGTTGCACCGCTTGGGTTCCTCCTCGTCATCCTGCTCGGAACGCTCAGATACCCCGCTGCATACGCGCCACTAGTCGGCGCGATTGCCCGGCTCCCGATTGTCACAATCGGGTTCCTCTCAGGGTTCGAGTTGCCGCTGTTGACCACACTATCGGAATCGGTTCGGGATACGGCGCGGCCCCCCTCCAGTATCGCCCGCGGGGTTCGGCGACTCACCAGCCATCTGAATCGGGCCTTTGGAGTGGTGTTGGGCGCCGCTTTTAGCATCAAGCGGCGAGAGGGCAAGCCGAGCGACCCAGCCGATGAAACAAGTGCCTATGCAGCAGTATTGGGCTTTGACTACCTTGGCGGGTTAGTCGGCTCACTTGTCTACGTGTTCTTCCTCTATCCGGCAGTTGGACTCATACCGTCGGTGTTCGTCCTTGCGTTCCTGAACGGCGTCGCTGCGCTAATCTTCGCGAGCACGACGGCGAACACACACAGACCAACGCTTCGAAGCCGACTCCCACAGCCAGTAGGATCAACGGGGAAGGCGCTGTTCGCAGTCTGCCTGCTCGTCACAGCAAGCACGGGTGCCGCGGCTGTCAACGCGGGCCCGGTTGGCGAGGACGTCTCTGAGTACTACTTCGAACGAGAATTTGAGTTGGAGTACGCTCCGGGGGCGATGGACGTTGCTGTCACAGACACGTGGACGACGAGGTACCAACGCGTCACGGAGTACAACCGAACGTGGACCGGCAGCGGCGACAACCCGTACTTCGGTGCCACCACGGAACACTGTCTCAGATTGGATTCCGCTGTCCAACTCTGTGAGTCGTGGGCAGACAGCTATCATCAAGGGCTCGTCGACGTCCCGCTGTCGATGTTCGAAAATAGTACTGACACGAAGGTTCTCCTCATCGGTGGGGGCGATTGGGCGGCGATGGACCGACTGCAACGCCACGGGGTTAGTGTCGACCACGTCGATATCGACGGCGAGTTCATGCAGCGGGCGAAGACCGATCCGTTCCTTGCGCAGTACCACGATGGAGCCTACCGATACGAAAACAAATCGACGCGCGTGCAAGACGCGTTCCAGTACCTCGAGCAGTCCGAGCAGCGCTATGACGTAATCTTGCTGGACATCCCTGGGGCGACCGACGACGACCAGCTCCCGCTATACTCTGTGGAGTTTTACAGTCAGCTGCGCCAGCATCTTACAGCAGACGGCGTGATCGCGACGTGGACGTATTCACGGTACAGCTACGCCCAGCACAGAACCGCGTACTACAACACGGTTCACAAAGCCGGCCTGACGAGTGCAGCACCGTATTTCGCATGGGAAGATATTGACGCAGATGGCGAGACAGAGCGCGTCGAGCGGTTCACACTGCTCGCACCGGCACCGCGCGATTCGCTTTCGCCACATAACGGCACAGCATACATGAACCGCTATCAGCACCGCTACCAAGCGGTTGAGTGGGTAGACACGCCGAGATACGCCGGTGTCCGGCCGAATAGCGTGTTCCATCCAAACTACGATATCCTCATTAAATAATGGGCGACACAACACACCAGACCACGACTGAACTCTATCTGGCACATCCTGATGTGCCGCCGTCGTTCAACGCGATGGATGTAAAGCAAGCGCAGACGCTCCCCTTCTGTGGGGAGACAGCTACCTTCCGCGTCATCGGCAACTCACACGCCGTTACTGCCGACTCGCTCGGGTTCCATGAAATTTGCTCGTGCAAACCCATCTCCGAACAGGATGCCGAGGTAATTCCGCTCGAACAGGGCTGTACGGACTCACTTGCGAGTCCACACGGTGTGTCTAGCATGGCAATGACTCTCCCACTATCGGAATTTGACCCGGAAGCGGACTACGACCTTTGCTACGAGTTCGGGCCACGTGCCTATACGGCGATCACGACCGACGACAGGACGTTCGAGACGTACCACACCTACCCAGAGCACGACTTGCTGGTGGTTACCACCACAAGCATCGCGCAGTACTGGGCCCCGACTAGCATCTAACGGACCGATTCACACCATGAGCGAGTACACAGGCGACGTGACTCTCAACGGCGGCATAGAGACACCGGTTCGGATGTCCGGACTGGAAGACATGTATGTACAGCCCGACTCGATTGACGGCGATCTCGACTTGCGGAACGTCGAGTACGTCTTCACCGGCGTGCCAATCACACCGGCTGCTGACGTGGCTGACCCGGTGACTGATATCACCGGTACGCTGGAGGATGGCTACACGGAACCGGATGGCGTCCATGGTGACCTCGCGGTTGGCACAGCCGAAGACGTGTTCATCGCCCACGGCGCTGTCGATGGGGCACTCTCGGCGCGTGGCCCCGAACAGGTCTTTGACGCCGGCACAAGCGATGCGCCGTCTCGTGACCCCGCAACCTACGACGTCACGGTAAGTGGCTGGCAACAACAGCGAGAGGTAACGGATCCCAACACTGGGGTCGTTCTCTCAGGCTGTCAGTCCACCGTTAACGTGACAGGCGCGACAGGCAGTGTCAGCTGCTATCTCATTGGGACGAACAACGAACTCATTGTTCGCGGCGATGCCTCTGTCGAGGTCCATATTGTCGGTCGGGACAATCGAGTCGACCTGGGTCCCTACATCGACGTCGACACGGCCGTCGAAACCGGGTTCGACAATACGATCGACGTGCAGCCGTTTCCGGCCGACGATCTCATTGAGACGACCGAAGACGAAGCGTACAGCGCGGTCACGTTCGGCCGCGCGAAGGTGACTTATCAGTCGGTTGCCGAAGATGAGGACTGGTGTCGAGGGTGTGGTGAAGCCGCTGATGCGATCATCGAACGCCAACAAAAGGAGGCGTTCTTCATACTGGGGACACCAATCATTACGTACGAAGAAGGAGGCGGCAGCTACGAGTGCGAACACTGCTCACACTCCGCCCCGGATACATCGCTCACTCCGGAGGAACGGCGTGAGATTTTTTGAACGACTATGCTCCAAATAAACAATCACGCTACTGAATAGCTACCCCAATGCCCAGTTCACTCTCCCCTAGCGACGTATGAGCTCAGTCCCCGACGCCGAGACATGTTCGTATCGCTTTGACCCGTCAAACGAGACAGACGCGTATATCGAGACAACATGGGAGTGCCCACACGAGTCTCACGCAGAGAGCGACAACTGCATCTTCCATATGTCGCGTGCCGAGCGCCGGTCACTCGATGTGACCGACGACGATATCGTGCAGACACTCCGTGAGAACCTCACCTCTCAAGACCCGCGAAGTAACGAGTACGTCGGGGCCGACCTTCCCACAATGTCGCTCACATATCAGCAAATCGATGGGGCGACAAACCATCTGCTCAATTTTCAACATGCCGATATCGCGGCACTAGACGTCACCCACGGCCACATTGCGCAAGGAATCAATCTCCGGGAGGCGACCATTGGCAGTCTCAAGCTCGACGATGCCATCCTATCGGGTATTCTTGAGGCGACAGCAGTCACGATCACCGACGAATTCTCGGCGAATGAGACGACGTTCCACGAAGATGTCCGCTTTTCTCAGGCACAGTTTCACGGTCGTGTCGACTGCGATGAAGCGACCTTCGACGAGGATACGAGCTTCCGAGACGCATCATTTACCGGGGAGACCTCATTTCGGAACATCACCGCACGTGGCTCCAGCCACGAATTAGACGATCATATCTCCTTTGCTGGCGCTCATTTCGAGTCAGCCGCATTGTTCAATCGCGCAGCGGTTGAGTGTGCGACGTTTGCCGACACGCAATTCGACGATGATGCGACGTTTACCCACGCGATATTCGGCGATGACACCACATTCGCGACTGCAGAGTTCCGCCGGTCAGCAACGTTCAATGAGGCCACGTTCAACGAAGACGCTACGTTTTCCGACGTTACTGTCGATGGACGTGCCAACTTCCGGGGAACCGAGTTCAATGGCGGCGCCCGTACCGTTGAAGATGATATCGCATTCGACAATGCGCACTTCCGTGGGGATGCTGATTTCAAGCTAGCCCGGTTCCGGTACGCTGATTTCAGCGAAACCACGTTTGATGGGCGGCTCAACCTCGACCGTGCGGAGTTCGAAGCCCGGGTCGACTGCCATGATATGCACGTGCTCGGCGACCTCTGTCTCGACCGGGCGGTGTTCAGCGATCCCGTACACGCCCACGACGCCACCTTCGAAGGCTCTGTTGGTGCCTTCGAAACGGAGTTTTACGGCGACGCGGATTTCGTGAACGCGACCTTTGGTGGGCCTGCGACCTTCGACGAAGTGCGGTTTCACGAGGACGTGAGCTTCAAGAGAGCGACGTTCAAGGCCGAAGCCAGCTTCGTGGGTGCGCTCTTCGAGGGGGAAGCAAAATCGCTCGAAGATAACGCTACATTCGAGGAGGCGGTCTTCGAGACCAACGCTACGTTTCGGGAGGCTACGTTCACGAACCTGTCTCTATGGGATACCAGGTTCGCGGTCGAGGTTGATTTCACCGGCGCGACCGTTACTGGTGAGGTGCATATCCGTCTCCACGCGCTTGACGATGATATCTATATGAATTTCGTCAGCGCGAGTATTAGTGGCGGCCAAATCGTCGAACCCGGCGATTCTAATATTCCATTCGACTTCACCGAGGCCACGGTCGGAAACGTCCAGTTGGGAAGCGAGAACGGGTCCGGTGAACTGCTTGATCAGTTTCGGTTCTGCCGTACTGACTTCGACCATTTCGACTTCTCGG
>NZ_JAAOHT010000048.1:0-33801 GCF_011440255.1 Haloarcula sp. JP-Z28
TCGACCAGCGACCCGAGCGCGATACAGCGCCGGGAAAGCGGGCCGTCGCCGGTGCTGCCGGGATACAGCAAGAACGTCAGAATGAGGCCAAAAGAGACGTGGACAGCGTTGATCTGGAGCAGTTGCAGTGACGCGAACACGACATCACCGACGCCAGGAAGCGAGATCGAGAGGACGAAGCCTTTCGCCGCGAGCCACATCTGAAACACCGAAAACGAGATGCCGATGAGCGCGACGAGGACAACTGCCCACCCTGTAAGGGAGCGTTTCCGCTCTATCTCCTGCAGTACTTCGTCAACTTCCTCGTCCGATACGGCCTCCCCGTCGTCGTCAGATCGTGTGTTTTCAGTCATGTGTTGAGCTGGTCTGTCGCAGCACCGAACGACGAGCGCTGGGTCACATAGAGGTGGACCGAGCGGCCGTTGGTGCGGGCTACCAAGTCGTAGGTTTCGGCTCCGACGTGAAGTTTATGTCCTGCAACATCACCGGGAGAGACTGTCACGCGCGTGTAGTTGCCTGGGGGGTCGAAGACATACATCCCATCCTCACGAGTGACGTTGGCTCCACTCGGGAGCCCCCAGCCGAACGATTCGAACTCCATACGGGTCATCTCAAGATGGTCGCCACGGACTGTGTACTCGTCGTAGACACGCGTTTTTTCGACACTGTGCATATATTCCAGCGCCACGGTCGTGCCGTCCTCAACCGAGACCGTTAGATACTGCTCACCGGTCTCGGCGTCTTCGACGACCAGTGCACGTCCGCCGGGGAGCGCTGCTACAGTCCCGATGAGGAGGAGGGCACCGAGCACCGCGATAGCGACGTATCGTCGTCTCATTCCAGTTGGTGAGTAATAGAAGGTGGTTAGTTAACGATACGGATAGCGTCAGTCAGCGGCGTTACGCGTCGAAGTAGGCCGCTGCGCCGGGGTGGAGTTCGATGGACATCCCGTCCTGAGCGGAGTCCGCGCTGATGAAGTCCGTCTTGATAGAGAGGTCGTCGACGTTGTCGAAGATGGCCGCGGTGACCGACTCGACCGTCCCTTCGGGCTGTTCGGCGTTCGTCGCAATCATCGCCTGCACAGCGATTGTTTCAACAGCCTCGTCGACGCCGGTGTAGGTGTCGGCGGGGATGGTGTCGTCAGCGAACCAGGAGGCGTCCTCCTTCGCTGCGGCACGGTTGTCGCCGGAGATTGGGACGATGACGAGGTCGTTGGTGTTTGCGAGGTCCTCGATTGCGCCGACCGGCCAGCCGCCGACGACGAACGCGGCGTCGATGTCGCCGTTCCGGAGCTGGTCGGCAGCCTGAGAGAACGAGGCGTTCTGCTCGGTGTAATCGGAGATGCCGACTGACTCCAGAATCTGGTTCGCGTTGACCTGGGTTCCGCTCCCGAGGTCGCCAGTGTTGATCGTCGCCCCTTCGAGGTCGGAGAGTTGCGTGATGCCCGTGTCCGCGAGGGTGACGACCGTGATCGTTTCGGGGTACAGGGTCGCAACGCCCTGGAGGTTCTCGACGGCGTTGTCCTGGAACGCATCGATGCCAGTGCCGTTCTTTGCGAACGAGGCGATATCGTTCTGGATGAGCGCGAAGTCGGCGTCGCCGCTGGCGAGGCTACCGACGTTTTCGACGCTCGCACCGGTCGACTGGACGTTCAGCGTGAAGTCTGTGTTGTCCTCTACGACCGTCTTGAACTCGTTCGAGAGCGGGAAGTAGGTGCCACCGGTGCCGCCGGCGTGCCACGAGAGGCGGGTCTCGGTGTCGCCTTCAGTCATTTCGCCCTCGGTCATGTCGCCACCCTCGGTCATGTCGCCGCCCTCGGTCGTTTCGCCGTCGCCACCGTCGCCGCCACCGCCACAACCGGCGAGAGCTGCGACACCTGCAACGCCTGCTGTCTTGAGGAACCGCCTACGTGTGGAGTTGTTAGTCATACGTATGTCTACGTCACACGGGGTATTCAAGAATGTTAGCTAGTATACAGTCGCTATTTGACTATATTGTGCGATAGCGTGTGACAGAGTATTTCACCGGACGGAATAGAGATGAGAAAAGACGGACAGGCAAAGTGTTCTATTTGTCGAGAATTTCAGCTCTAGTTATATTTCAGCAAACAACCGCCACGTCAGGACCCGTTACGCGGACGTCTCGATACCAAGCTCGTCGAGAAGCGTGCGGGCAGCTGCAGCCGAGGACGGTGGGCCACGAGCCGTGATGAGGTCACCATCGACCGTGACGCTGGTGTCGGCATCGAGTTCGGCGTCCCAGTCCGCACCGACAGTCTTCACTTCGTCTTCGACCCAGTACGGGAGCTTCCGGCCGTCGGGGAGCAGGTCGTTCTCGTCGACAATGCCTTCCTCCCAGGCGTTCGGGAAGCCGGTGACCGAGCGGCCGTCGGCGAGGAACTCGCCGTCGCTATTGCGGGTGAAGGCCAGAATCCCGACCGTGTGACAGACGACGAGTGCCTTGCCGTCGTCGCCGGCGACGCTCTCGCGCAGCAGTTCACGGGCGTGGACATCCTGCGTGACGTCCCACTCCGCGCCGTGGCCGCCGGGGAACACGACGGTGTCGTAGTCCTCGGCGTCAGCCTGTGCCAGCGGAATCGGGTTGTTCAGGCGCTCGTCGGTCTCGTGGACTTCCCGAACGTGTTCCGAGAGGTCTTCGCCGACTTCTTCGGGGTCGACGGAACGTTCGTCAAGCACCGGCGGCTCGCCGGTCGGTGTCGCCACCGTAATATCCAGACCGGCGTCTGTAAGAGTTGTCAGCGGCTCAATACATTCTTCGCCCCAGTACCCGTGTTCGCTTACGACGAATAGTGCGGATGACATCAAACTACCATTCGCGTGCAATACTTATAAGCAGCTGTTCGGTGTTGAGCGAAGCGGGGCGAGCGGGAAGACCGCTATACAGTAAGAATGCGTCATTTATACTCCGATATCAAGGGCTGGGGAGGGGGCTCGCGGGAGAGTATCACGGCTGCCGCCACGGCGGAAACGTTTAACCCCACTGAGCAGCAATCCGGTGTGTATAGATGGACGGCCCACTGCAGCAGGTCCCGCGGCTGTCATAGACCGATCTATTATACCATGGCAGACATCGAAGAGAGCGTTTCAGGATTCAAGACGAAAGGCGGCTGGGTCGACGTCGTCGAGCACGGCGAGCGCATCACGCAGGCGCTGAAAGACATCGCTTCGGGCGAGACTGTCGACGAGGACGCCCTCAGTGAGTTCGACGAATGGCGACCCAAGAGCCACGAGCGACTGGACGAGGACGTCAACGAGAAAACCGCTGACCAAGCAAGCGTCGACGAGGGCAAAGGCGAACAGGCCGGCAAGGGGCCGGACGAGGACCTCCAGACCGCCGGCGAGAAACTCAGCGAGTCCTACGAGAACCTCGACGAGCCGGACGAGGCGATGGAGCGCTGGAGCGAGTCCGTCGACTACGTGGCGCGCGCGGCTGACTCCGCCAGCCGGAAAGCCCTGCGAAAGGTCGAGGACACCGTCTACCGCAACGTGATGACCCAGATCGCGCCCTATTACTTCGACAACGACCTCATCAGCGCGAACCTCCGTCGCGTCGGCGACGAGGAACGCCCCGAGTACGTCTTCGAGGTCAACGTCAACGACGACGACCTGAAGATGCGCGTCTCGAACAAGCTCGCGGACTTCGAGCAGGCCGTCGACCGCTGGCACGTCGACACCGAGAAAGTCACTGAGGCTGTCGAGGCCGCTGAGGGTGTTGATGCGGTCGAGACGGGAGAAGAGACCGATGCGAAGACGAACTAAGCTCGCCGCTGGGCGAGCGGCATCGGCTTCCAGCATCGTCGACGCAAAAACGAACTAAGCACGAGCATGGCCGCACAGACGGTTAGATAGCGTCGTCAGGGTCGTGTTTTTCCGCCATCCGCGTCGCTTCGGCCGCGTACTGCGCCTGCAAGTCTTCGTCGTCGACGGACCCGAGGTTGTCCGGGTCCGCGTCGACAGCGGCCGTGGTCTCTCGCACGTCGGAAAACGAGGTCAGGGCGCGCTCCTTGCGGAAGTACTGTTCGCCGTCGGGCGTCGCGTACGTGAGGATGATGAGGTTCTGCTCGTCGTCGGAGTAGGTTCGTTCGACCAGCCAGACGCGGACAGTCTCTTCAGTGGCGGACATACGGGAGCGAACCACGCGCTGCCACCTGAACGTTTGCCCGTGAGGGCCGCGTCAGTGTCGGCAGTCGGCCTCACAAGGGCGCGCGAACGGTAGGCTCATTGCAGGGCGGGGCAAACGCCGTGACAGATGGTCGCGACGAGTACGATTGCGACGCTTGTTATCGCGTCAGCCGCGAGTCTGTTTATGGCCTGGGCCATCGGTGCTGGGTCGTCCGGGTCCACACCGTTCGCGCCGGCCGTCGGGGCGAACGCGATCTCGGTGATGCGGGCCGGGTTCTTTGTCGGCATCCTCGGGCTGGCCGGCGCGATCCTGCAGGGAGCCAACGTCACAGAAGCCGTCGGGAGCGAGCTCGTGCTGTTCCCGAGCGGCGGCGGCCTGTCGGCTATTGCCGCTATCGTCGCCCTCCTCACTGCGGCGGTGCTGGTCGCCGTCGGTATTTTCACCGGCTACCCCATCGCGACAGCGTTTACCGTCACCGGCGCAGTGGTCGGCGTCGGGCTGGCGATGGGCGGCCAGCCGGCGACAGCAAAGTACATCGAAATTGTCTCGCTGTGGGTCCTCACGCCCTTCGTCGGCGGGGGTATCGCCTTCGGGACGGCGTGGTCGCTCCGGCACGAGGCCACGACCGAGGAACGGCTCGTGCCGCTGCTGGGCGGGCTGGTCGGTGTGATCCTGGCGAACATCGAGTTCGTGCTGCTGGCACCGGGTAGCGAGCAGGCCTCTGTGGCCCGCGCCGTCGCAAGAGCGGCCGGGACACCGATCTTCCCGTCGATGGTCGTCGTGACGCTCCTTATCGGGGTGCTCGCGGGGGGACTGCTGTATCTAGATATCAGAGCGGACGCGGCCGCCGGGCAGCGGCACTTCCTGCTGGTGATGGGCGGGCTCGTGGCCTTCTCCGCCGGCGGGAGCCAGGTCGGGCTGGCACTGGGACCGCTGGTGCCCCTGCTCGGCGAGGGGCCGACGGCGGCCATCCCCATCACCGGCGTTCTGTTGTTCGGCGGCCTCGGCCTCCTCGTCGGGTCCTGGACGGGCGCGCCGCGGATGATCAAAGCGCTGGCACAAGACTACTCCTCGCTTGGGCCGCGGCGCTCCATCGGCGCGTTGATTCCGAGCTTCATCATCGCGCAGGCGGCCGTTTTCTTCGGCATTCCGGTGTCGTTCAACGAGATTATCGTCTCGGCTATCGTCGGCTCTGGCGCAGCCGCCGGCGGTGGCGAAGTCAGTCGGGAGAAGATGGGCAAGACGGTGCTTGCCTGGATCGGGTCGCTGGCGCTGGCGTTTGCGCTAAGCTACGGGCTCTTCTGGATTATCGACGCGGCACTCTGACCCGGTCAGCGACCCCAGACGTAGCGACTGACGGCCTCGTCAATACGGGTCGAGAGCCGGCCCATCCAGACCTCAGGCGAGACGCGCTCAATGTCCTGCTGGTCGACCTCGATTCGGTCGTCGCCGAAGGGGTCGTGGGGTTTTTCACCCTCGTTCTCGTCGACGGCGTCGACGACGACACTCATCGAACACCGGCCACAGGCCTCAGTGTCTTTCGCCATGATTGTTAGTGATTAATTTGGAGGCCAGCGTCAAAAACCTGCCGCGGCGGTCGTGTACGGCCCGTGGACGACCGTCGGCTGACCGACGCCCTTAAGACCCCGACACGGCATCGCCATGGTATGACCTACCGCGGCAGGGGACCAGTACGAACTGAACACCTACGTGACTCACGACGATGAGCGAGGAATCCGAGTCCATGTCGGGTGAGGACCCGACTGACTATGGCGCGGAGAGCTGGGAAGACCCCATGACTGGTGCAGTCCCAAAATCGGAGCTTCCCGACGAAATCGTCGAGGAAGTCCCACACTGGACAGATGACCCCTACTTCGACCGGGTGGGCGACCGCCTGATGTACAATTACACGCTGGAGCGGGACCACCGGCTCCGGGGCGAGCGCTGGGACCTCTACGGCGAGATGCGGGTTCTCAATCAGAAACAGTTCTTCCACCCGGCGCTGTCCTACGGTGACCACGAATCCGAGGAGTACCTCTACGCCCGTCGCGTCGACCGGCCGACAGTCGGCGAACTGAAGCGACTGGTCGAACTGGGTCACGACCTTGCTGACGAGCGTGTGTCGGGCAACGAGGAGCACTACCGAACTGACTTCACGTTCGTCCTCGTCGCCGACGAGATACCCGACGAGGTTCGGTCGTTCGTCGAGGGTCAGCGCGAGCGGACGCTGTTGAAGTACGGCTACTACGGCCACTACGAGGTCAATCTGGGCGTCGTGGTGCCGGACGAACAGGTTGCCGTCGCCGGCGAAGCCGCCGACGTGGTCGAGGCGTTCGTTCTCTGGGAGGACGTGACCCAGCCCGAGGAAGGAGTGCTGTCGCGGCTCGCCAAGCGGTTCTGGAAATGACGCTCCCGACCCGGCGTGGCTTCGTCGTCGGCTGTGCGGCGACGCTGGCCGGCTGTAGCGTCCTGCCGGAGGAGCGCGAGCCCATCGAAGCCAGCGCGGCCGCGCCGGCAGTGCTCCCCGAGTCCAGCAGCTACTCGCTCGTTGCCGAAGATAGCCGCACCATCGAGACGACGGTGACCGTCGACTTTTCTGGGGACGTGGAACTAACGTCGCGGCAAGACGTGATCGCGACGGTGTTCCAGCGCGTGTACCAGTCCGCAAACGGGGAGCAGTTCGGGCTCCTGACGGCCCCAGCCGTGCGAGTCGTCGACCAGCCCGAAGTCGTCCGTGACCCGCTGACGGCGGTGGACAGCACCCGGGTCGTTTCGCTTGCGATGGATACCGACGTGGACACTGTTTCGGAGTGGCGCGAACGCGGCTCAGAGACGCTTCTCGGGACCGAAACGACGCGGACGACAGCGACGGCAACGCTCAACGGGACCGAGCGAAAGCTCGCGCGAATTCGCGTCCGTGCCGGCGAGGATTCAGTGACGGCGATAGCGACTATCTCGGATGACGCCGCGCCGCCGTTCGGCGCGGTCACGCGGGACGCGTAACTGTCGCTGTCGACAATAAAAAACGGAAACGGAGTCGCGGTTCAGTCGTCGCCTGGTTCGACCGCGCTGGCGGGCCCACGGTCACGGACCGTGCTGATGTTGTCGTACCCTTTCTTCACGAGGGCCAGCGCGAGGCCGATGAGGACCAGCGCCAGTACCATCTGGACGGTCGAGGACGCGATGGCCGCAGTCCCCTCGGCACCGCCCTGAATGAGGTTCTGGTAGAGGTTGCTGTAGAACGCCAGCCAAGACAGCCCCAGAATAGTGATAGTCGTCATGATGGCCATCGGCACGCCCGTGGAGTACAGCTGCTTGTTGTCGTCCCAGTTCGCGAGCCAGACAGTCGCGGTCAGCAGCGCCAGCGCCGCGAGCAGCTGGTTCGCACCGCCGAACAGGGCCCAGAGCGTGAGCCACTCGCCGGAGATAACCATCAGATAGGCTGGGATGGCCTGCACGAGCGGGTTCGTGTAGCGGCCGCGCCCGATTTCGCCGAGGGTCGAACGGATGCCGCCGCCGACGTTGAATCCGGAAGCCGTTTCGCCCGCCCGGAGCCCGACGATCTCCTCCATCATGTACCGGCCGAGTCGGACGGCCGTGTCCGTGGAGGTCAGCAGGAAACTCACCAACACGAGCGCCATGAACGGTGCGCCGAAGGTCTGGGGGATGCCGAGACTGGTGAAGATGATGCCGCCACCCGTCGCGAAGTTCGGCAACGCAGCACCGATACCGCCGGCGGGATCAGCGAAGCCGGCCACGGCGAGCGTCGACAGTGCGACGGCGGCCAGCAGTCCCTCGCCGAGCATCCCACCGTACCCGATGAGGCGGGCGTCGGTCTCCTTGTTCAGCTGCTTGGCTGTCGTCCCAGAGGACACCAGCGAGTGGAAGCCACTGATCGTCCCGCAGGCGATGGTAATGAACAGCAGCGGGAACAGCGGTGCGAGGCCCGCGCCCTCGACACCCCAGAAGCCGTTGAATGCACCCATCGAGTCCGCGATGACCAACGAGCCGGTCTCGGTGGCAGCCGTGCCGAAAATCGTGCCGACGATGACAGCCACCAGCGAACCGCCGACGCCGGCGTACAGCAGGAACGACGAGAGGTAGTCACGCGGCTGGAGCAGCACCCACACCGGGAGCGCGCTCGCAATGCCCGCGTACACCATGATTATCGGCACCCACGCCGCACGGTTGGGGTTCATCGCCGTCGCAGACGACCCGGGAATCCACTGTCCAGTGCCGAGGTTCAGCACGTCCGCGAGCACGAGCGTGCCTGCGGGGTAGCTCGCCTCGCCGACGGCCGGGAACAGCGCAACGGGGTTCAGAATTCCCACGTACACGCCGGCGAACACACCAGCGACGAACAGAACGGTTCCCGGGAGGAACGGTCCGTTCAACTGGTAGAGATACACGCCAAACACCAGCGCCAGTACGATGTAAACGAAGCTCGCGGTCGTCACCTGTGGGAACGCGTCGAACACGATGGCGACCACCAGCGCGAACACCGCGACGACGAGGATGATGGTCAGGAACGCGAACCACAGCAGCATGTTCTTGCCCCCTTCCCCAATGTACTCACCAATAATGTAGCCGATTGACTTCCCCTCGTGTCTGAGCGACCCCGACAGCGAGACGAAGTCGTGGACGCTCCCCATCAGCGGGTTACCGATGGCAATCCACAGGAGTGCGGGAACCCACCCCCACACAGCGCCCGCCGTAATCGGTCCGACAATCGGTGCCCCACCCGCGATACTGGAGTAGTGGTGACCCAGCAACACCGGTTTCTTCGACGGGACGTATTCTTGCCCGTCTTCGTACTTGTGCGCCGGTGTCTCGTTGTCGTCGTCGAGTTCGAGGAACCGCGCGAGGTACTTCGAATACCCCAGATACCCCACGCTGAATGTCACCAGTACTGCCAGGACGATCCAGATTACCTGTGTCATGTGTGTGCATGAATGGTAACCAACATCAAGCTATTAATAGTTATTATATATTTCTTATACTTCTCAAGTCCGTCAGAATCCGCTCGGTCACACAGCTTCGACTGTCAGCGAAAATCTAATATCCGATTACTTATCGGTTATGCGCGGCCCGCACATGAGCGGCGGTCGGTGTTTCAGACGAACGTCGGCACCTCGGCATCCGTCTCGACCTCAAGTTCAGCTGCGACATCATCGAGCAGGTCGCCTTTCACCTCCGCCGTGCGGGTCGTGATTTCCGCGACCAGCGGCGGGTCGAGCGTCTCTCGGACCTCCTGTAGCCGTTCGTTCTCAGTCGCGACGCGGTCTCGGAGATATCGAGCCCCACGACCTGCCTCGTCGGGGTCCGGCTCGGGCGTGAGTTTGTTCGCGACGAGGCCACGAACCGAGAGGTCGCGCTCGCGCATCTCGGCGATGGCGCGCCGCGTCTCGTTGACCGAGAGCTGGTCGGGGTTGAGCACGAGGAAGAAGGCGGCGTCGGCCTCCAGCGCGCCGCTGGCGAACTCGAAGAACTCCTTTCGGTCCTGCAGGCGGGCGAGCACCGGGTCGCCGTCCATCACGCGCCGGGGCTCGTTGTTGCCGATGGCGGCCTTCTCGAAGAGGTCGATGCTCTTTTCGCGTTTGTGCATCAGCCGGTCGATCCATCCTTCGAGGAACTCCGGGAGGCCGAGCAGGCGGAGCGTGCTGCCGGTCGGCGACGTGTCAAAGACGACCCGGTCGTACGGGTCGGCGTTGCGCATCACGTCGACGAAGCGGTCGAACAGCGCCGACTCGTAGGCCCCCGGCGTCTGGTGGGCCATCTCTAGCTGCTGGTTGATCTCGTTGACCATCGCCGCCGACACCTGCTCGGAGAGGTCGTTGCGGATGCCGTCGAGGTGGCGCTGAGTCTCGGTTTCGGGGTCGATCTCCATCGCGTCGAGGCCGTCGATACCTTCGACGGCAGCCGGCTCGTCGCCAAACTGCTGGTCAAACACGTCCGAGACGGAGTGGGCCGGGTCCGTTGAGACGACGAGCGTGTCAAGACCGGCCCGTGCTGACTTGACGCCGTAGGCACAGGAGACGGTGGTCTTGCCGACCCCGCCCTTCCCGCCGAAGAAGACGAACGGCTCCATCAGAAGTGGTACTGCTGGCCTTTGCGTTCGATGTACGAGCCCCGGTCCCACAGCCGCCGCTCCCAGGCCTCGAAGGTGTCTTCGAGGTACGGCAGCAGTTCGGCGGTGTAGTACGACACCGGCGACGGGATGCCGAAGGCGTCGGGGAAACAGGCCAGCATGAACGCGTCCTCGATGTCCTCGGCCTCTTTCTCGATTTTCTCGTAGGCCGGGTGCGTTATCATGCCGTGGTACAGTCCGCGGGCCCACTCCCGCAGTGTCCGGCGAAAGCGCTCGATTCGGTCGGCCAGTTCCATCGTGGGTCATGTGTGCGAGAGGCACAGAGTAAAAGCTGTCGCAGTTACCCGTCGATAGTACCCAACCACGGTGACGGGCCAGCGGTCGTGTTTGACCGCCGGAAACGAGGCGCGATTTGAAGGGAGCCGGCCCACAACGGGTGGTATGCGCGACACCATTCCCGTCACGATTCTTTCCGGGAGCCTCGGGGCCGGGAAGACGACGCTACTGAACCATCTGCTGACTGAGGCCGGTGACCGCGACATCGCCGTCCTCGTCAACGACATGGGGACGGTAAACGTCGACGCGGAACTCATCGCCGAGGGGTCCGAACTCGACGTCGACGACGGGGTCGCGGAGCTGTCGAACGGCTGTATCTGCTGTGAACTGCAGGACGACCTCGAAACCGCAGTCGTCCGGCTGGCGGACGACCGTGACTTCGACGCGCTGGTCGTCGAGTCCTCTGGCATCTCCGAGCCAGCGCCCGTCGCGCGGCTGTTCACAACCGAATCACGCGTGGCGGCGCTCTATCGCGTCGACACGCTCGTGACGGTACTCGACACCCGGCTGTTTCTCGACTCGTTCGGCGGCGAGACGCCGGAACGCCGCGGAAGCGGCGAAGCGAGTGCCGATGGAGACGGCGACGACACAGCAGCCGACGGTGCCGACCGCCCGCTTTCGGACCTCATGGTCGAACAGGTCGAACTCTCGAACCTCGTCGTGCTGAACAAAACGGACCTCTGTACGGACGGGGAACTGGACGAAGCCGAGGAACTGGTGCGGGCGCTCCAGCCCGACGCCGAGACCATCCGAACGACCTTCTCACAGGTCGACCCCGACCGGCTGTTCGACCGCGCACTGTTCGACCAGACCGAAATCAGCGACCTGCCGGGCTGGAAGCGAGCGCTGGCCGAAAGCGGGCACGGTCACGGTGAAGGCAGTCACGACCACGGCGGCGACAGCCACGAAACCGATGCCCACGAAGGCGACACCGGGCACGGACACGACGACCACCACCATCCCGAGGAGGTGTACGGGGTCACGTCCTTCACCTACCGCCGCCGCCGGCCGTTCCACCCCGACCGGCTCGCCGAGGTACTGCAGGACCTGCCGTCGGGAGTCGTCCGTTCGAAGGGGACCGTCTGGCTGGCGGGCAGCGAGCGACGGGTCGTCATCGGCCAGGCCGGTCCTTCGATACGGGCGGAAGCACAGGGACCATGGATTGCGAGTCTCCCCGAAGTCGAGCAGGATATGTACCGCTCGAACCGACCAGAACTTGACTGGCACGACGAGCATGGCGATCGCCGGACGGAGCTGGTGTTCATCGGCACGGACTACGACGAAAGCGCCCTTCGGACGGCACTGGACGACGCGCTGGTGACAGACGAAGAATGGACGGAAAGCGAGTCACTCACTGGACCGTTCCCGGCGGAGCAGGGCGAGGAGGTGGTGATTCGGAGCCCCTAACAGGCGCAGTCGCGGCCCGCCGAGCGCTCAAAGCGCATCTCCTCGCCACAGTCCGGACAGACCGGCTCGCCGTCTAAGTCGACATCTCTGATGCGAACGCCGCAGTCGTCACACCAGTACGCCCCCTTCGACCCATCGTCGGGGCGGGACTTCGCGTCCGGCTGTGACGTGAGTGCCTCCTTGACGCTGTCGAGGATGCTCATGGTTATATATGTACATTGAGGCTACTAAACGTGCCGTGGTTGTGCGCGGTCGTCTCACGGGCATCGACAACCCGGCCGGACAGTAGCGGTATCGGCCGATTCAGCCTCCGGGCACATCCGCCGCCAGTTCCTCGATAGCTCGCTCTATTTCGTTGCCGCGCTTCCAGGCGGCGATGCGGTCGGCAAAGGGGAGTGGCAGATTCAGCGAAACGGTCGACCGCATCGTGACCCGAGAGCCGTTTTCCTCCGGCACGACGGTAATCCGGGTCTCCAGATGGTCGAACGGGCCGACCTCGCCCTCAGCGGTGTACCGGAGCCCGTCGTCGTGCGACTCGAAGCGCAGGGGGACTGACATCCCCGGGCCAGCGGCGGTGACGAGCGTTCCCGTCTCCGTTTCCTCGACAGCCGTCACTGTGAACGTCCCCTCCGCCGCCACGACCGCCTCCGGCGAGAGCGTGCGGTGGACAGCCGGCGGCCGTGCCATCACGAACCAAGAGCGTTCGACCTCGCGCATACCAGTCCACATGCGTACCGGGGTGGTAAATCACAGGGCCAGCGGGGCCGAGACAGCCACCAGCAGAACGGCGAAGCCGACGCCAATGTAGATGAGGCGTTGAAAACGAAGCTCCGGCGCTATCCGTACCGATGGCGGCGGGGCCGTCCACACCAAGCGGTGGTACGCGACGGCGGCCACGGCGACGGTCCCGGCTGTCGAAACGGTCAGACCGGCCCAGACGGGAAGCCCGTAGGCGAGGCCGTACAGCGGGCCAACAGAAAACAGTAGCATCACCGCCGTTGCGGTGCAGACGAGAAATGGGACCGGGTCGACCGGGTCCCCATGGCGATTTCGAACGTTCATGCGTCGTGTTAGGCTTCGAATGTGTTTAGTTGCGCGACTTGGCCGCGCCCGGCCAGAGAACGAAGCACCGGGGACTGCCAAAGAGCTAAGGGGCGTCCCGTCCGTGTTCGTGGGCATGAGCGACGCGAACGGGTTCGAGGAGGGGGCAAGCGGGTCACAGGGTGACCCGCGGGTACTTATCGCGATGAACGTCGTGCTCTCGACGGTGTTTTCGGCCACTCTCGTCTGGGGGCTGAGCGTCATCGGTGCGGCAGAGCTCACGGCGATCAACGTCGCGACCGGCGCGATACTGCTGTTCGCGCTGACCTACGCCATCACACTTCAGTAGCGGGCCTGCGCCACGCTCCAGTAGCGGTTCTGCAGTATGACCGCGACACTCGGCTTACTCGGGGTCGTAGGGGTGCACGTCGTCTACCGCAGGTGCGCCGACGACGAGCGTCCGTACTGGCTCGGTCGCCGACTCAGGGTTGTGCGCCCGCTGGGGGCTGTCCGGTTCGACGACGAACGCCTCGTCTTCATCAACTTCGTAGGTCTTCTCGGGCGTCTCGACAGCCAGCGTTCCGGAAAGGACGTAGAACAGTTCTTCCTGATTGTCATGGTAGTGGTACGCGAGCGGAATGTCCTCGCCGGGGGCGACCTCATAAAGATTCACGGCCGCATTTTCCAGGTCAGCTGCATCACTTATCGACCGCTGGATGCTCGGTCGGTCCGGTGTCGGTTCGATGTCGTCGACCGCGAGGTGGTGATAACCCATGTCATCCCTGTCAACAGCGACCGACGTAAAACGACTGCTCCCGCAAGTGCTCAGTCCGAGGCTTCTTCGGCGTCGACCGGCTCTGTCTCGTCGGTTTGGAGGCGGACGACGCGAGCCTTCATGATGCGCGTGTTCTCGACCTGTTCGACGCGGATCTCGACGCCGTCGTAGGTGATAGTCTCGCCTTCCTCGACCAGTCGCCCCGCCCGGTTGAAAATGAAGCCGGCGATGGTCTCAAACTCCTCGCCTTCAGGCAGGTCTAGATCCAGCGCTTCGTTGACCTCCTCGATGTTGACCTCGCCTTTGACCGTGACCGTGTCGTCGTCGACGTACTCGATCGGCTCTTCCTCCTCGCCTTCGAGTATCTCGCCGACAATCTCCTCGGTCAGGTCCTCCATCGTCACCAGCCCCTCAGTGGTCCCGAACTCGTCGATGACGATGACCATGTGCAGGCGTTCGGCCCGCATCTCGGTCAGCAGGTCGTCGACGTTCTTCGACTCGGGGACGTGCAGCGTCGGCTCGATGAGGTCTTCAAGATCCATGTCGCGGGCCAGCGCCTCGCCGTAATTGAGGTCCCGAACGAGGTCGCGGATGTGGATGACGCCGATGACGTTGTCCAGACTGCCTTCGTAGACCGGGATACGGGCGTGGCCGCTCTGGATACACGTCTCCAGCGCTTCCTCGACAGACGACTCCTTGGCGACGGCGGTCATGTCCAGCCGCGGCGTCATCACTTCCTTGGCGATGGTGTCGTTGAACCGCAGCGTGCGCTGGAGCATCTCGCGTTCGTCCTCGTCGAGGACGCCCTCGCGCTCACCCGTCTCGATGATGTCCTGTATTTCCTCGCGGGTGACGTAGGAGGTCTCGATGGCGGAGCGGCCCCCGGTGATCTTGTTGACGACGCGAGTAAGGTAGTCGAACAGGAGGATAAGCGGAAGCAGCACCTTCTCGGCGGCCTTGAGCGGCTTAGAGATGCGCAGCGCCCAGGATTCGGTGTTCTCAACCGCGTAGCTCTTTGGCGCGCTTTCGCCGAACAGGAGCACGATGGCGGTAATGCCGAACGTCGCGACCGCGACGGCTTGCCCCTGGGAGAGATAGAGGGCCAGCAGCCCGGTCGCGATAGAGGACATCGCAATGTTGACGAGGTTGTTCCCGACGAGAATCGTCACGAGCAGGCGGTGCGGGTCCGCCTTGAGTTGCTTGAGCGTCTTCGCGCCCGGAACGCCATCCTCGACGAGGGCTTCTGTCCGGTGTGCCGGCAACGAGAACATGGCAATCTCCGAGGACGAGAAGAACGCCGACAGGACGATGAGGAAGACGATAACGGCAGTACCACCGGCCAGCACCACGGTTTCGGGGATCGTGACGCCGGCGTATTCGATAGCCTGCAGCATCGCTGTAGACAGCTCGAACGGCGCAGGTGGATCCAGGGCCATCAACGGTCGAAGTTGTAATGGGCGGGGATTAAGGCTTGTCATGGAGGGGTTGCCAGCGAAGCCCTTACCCGGCTTTCACGCGTATCGCCGTATAGAGTATGAGCGAGTCCGACATCACGCTGTACCGGTTGCAGGCGTGTCCCTTCTGCGAGCGCGTCGTCCGGAAGCTGAACGAATACGGTCTCGATTACCAGTCGCGGTTCGTCGAGCCGATGCACGCCGACCGCGACGTGGTCAAGCGGCTGTCCGGCAAGCGGACCGTCCCAGCCATCGTCGACGAGAACACCGGCGTCACGATGTCCGAGAGCGCGAACATCGTCGCGTATCTGGAGCGGACGTACGGCGAAGGCGAGGAGACGGCAGGGGGTGCGGCCTGATGGACCTTGATTTCGATATCGTCGACCTCGACCCGGTCGACCACCCCGAGGAAGGCGACACCGCGCCGGATTTCACACGCCCACTCGTCAACGACGAGTTCTGGGAGGACGAATCGCTCGCGTCGGTGTGTGCCGACAGCGACCGGGTCGTCCTCGTGTTCCACGCGATGGACGGCGCGTTCCCGGCGACGTACATCTGGAACGAGATCCGTGACCGCGCGTGGCACGAGCAGGCCACCGTCGTCGGCATCTCCATCTCGACACCATACGAGCACAAGCAGTTGCTCAAAGAGCGAGAAATAGAGGGAGACTACCGGCTGTTCTCGGACCCCGCCAACGGTGTCGCACAGCAGTACAGCATCGACATGGCCCTCGACGGGATGGCCGGTATCGAGGAGCCGCGCCCGTCGGTGTTCGTCCTCGATAGCGACCGGACCATTGAGTATGCGTGGGTGGCCCAGGAATGGCCCGACTTCCCGGACTACGACGACGTCGAAGCCCAGCTCTAACGATGGCGACAGTCGACGACGCCGCGGCAGCGGTCCGTGACGGAAAGCTGGTCGTCTATCCCACGGAGACAGTGTACGGTCTCGGCGCGGACGCACTCGACGCTGCCGCTGTCGAACGGGTGTTCGACGCGAAGGGCCGCGAGCGCGACAAGCCGGTGTCACTGGCCGTCCCCGATATCGAATCCGCACGCGAGTACACGCGCCTGAGCGACCGTGAACTGGCGTTCATGCGGGAGTTCCTCCCCGGCCCGGTCACCGTCGTCGTGGAGCGCCGCGACGTCGTCCCGGACGTACTGGTCGCTGGCCGGGACCGCGTCGGGGTCCGGGTCCCCGACCACGACCTCGCGCTGGAACTACTCGCTGAAACCGGGCCGCTCACGGCAACGAGCGCTAACATATCCGGGAATCCAAGCGTTCGCACCGTCGACGACCTCGACGCGATCCGCGAGCGCGCTGCTGTCGTACTTGACGCCGGCGAGACCGACGGCGGGACCGGTTCGACGGTCGTGAACGTCGACAGCGGGACGATTCATCGCCGCGGCGCACGCGCCGACGCCGTCGAGTCGTGGCTCAACGACCGGAGCTGATATCCGCCCGGAACTGTCCGGGTGCTGGCCGCCTTAGCGTAGCATTGACCGTAGCGACCGCGTTTTCACCCCGCAGTCATCGCTGAACTCACAGGGCTTGCACTTGGCGTCGTTTCGCACCCGCCCCGGCGGCCCGTCGATGCTGTCGGCGGTTCTGACCGCGCGACGGTAGATCCCGGTTCGCCGCGTGTTCACCTCGATGCGTCGGATGACGCCGTACGCCGGATACTCCGCGTAGGCGATGTCGATGTCACACTCGCGCTCCCATGAGAGCGCCTTCGCGGCGGCGACCAGCCGTACAGTCTGGGGCTCCCAGACACCGTTCTCAGGCGGTCGACCGGCGAACACGAGCGACGGCGCCGGACCGTCCTGCCCGGCGACGACCTTGTGTGCGATACCGCGGGCGTCCTTCCCTTCGAGATACGCGTCGGTCGCTGTCGGGGCGACCAGCCCGTCCCAGTCAGCCAGCCGCTCTCGAAGCCCTCTGAGTCGGTCGCGGTACTCGTCGGGTCCCACTTCGATGGGGGCTGCCAGCAGGGCGGCGTCGTCGGTCAGCAACCGCTCGTACTCCCGGGCGAGTCGGCGAACCGACTCGATTTCGTCGGGAATCTCGCTTGCACCGTCGCGGCGGCGGTAGTAGAGCTTCCGCGGGCAGTAGGCAGCCGTTTCCAGTTCCCTGAACGTGTGGGTCGACATGAGCCTACGTGGTCGTGTTCTCCCACAAGAAGGTTCGGCGGCCGCCGCCGTTGAAACAACTGCGAAGTTGGCTACCCCTGCCACGACTGGAAACGACTACAAAAGGTATCCGAGGGTCACATCGACACGTCAGCGCCGGAGTCAAGCGAATCGATGTCTTCAGTGGCCTCGTCGAGGCCGTCATCACGGAGGCCAGCGGCGTGCTGTGTTGATAGGCCAGCGTCGGTGAGTACGTCCTCGAACTGGCTCTGAAACCGGTGGGAGACACGGCGGGCGGCGTCCTGTGCGGCAACGACGCGCCGGTAGTGGGCGGCCCGGGACTCGTCGATATCGAACTCGGCTGCAAGTTCGGTGACGGACGGGTCGTCGTCGGCGACACGACGGCGGAACTCGGGCAGGTCAAACGGTGCCTCTGTGTCCTCGTCACGGAGGAGATGCAAGTCAAGTCGGCCCTCGACCACAGCAGACTCGTCCGTGCCGATTTCGGCCGCGATAGTCTCCTCGTCGCTCCCCTCATAGAACAGTCGGACCACTGTCACCAGATCCTCATCAGCGAGTTCGGTCTGGAACTCATACCGCTCACGCATCCGCGCGACGACATCACCGAGTCGGTCCGTGACACTGGCCTCGTCAGTATCGGCTAGAGACCCTCTTGACGCCTCCTGAGACTCCGTCACAGCTTCCTCGCCGGAGACGTCCATGAAGATGTCACGGAGTTCTTCGGTCTTCTCGTCCATCGAACATGAAACTACTTCTCGGGAGGGATATATCTGTCGGATGGGCAACGTGACGCAGCGAAAACTTTCAACAGTTTCCTAATTCCCGCAGGACTGCACCGGGGCGTGGCAAGATTTAAGCGGACACGAAGCACGTGTTAGCGTATGTCATCTATACTCCAGACGACCACGCGCCCGACGTTCTGGCGTATCGGCGACGTGGGGAAGGCGCTGTTTTACTATCTGGCAGCGCTTGCTGTCATCGTCTTTCTGTACGGTGTGTACAACCGCGTCACCCGCTATGCCAAGGGCAGCGAGGACCCATTTGAGCGACTGGACGAACTGCCCCAGCGGACGGTTGCGGCGGCGCAGTTAGCGCTGTCAAATCGGAAGCAGTTGGACCGCGACACCGTCGCTGGCGTGATGCACGCGTTCATCGTCTGGGGCCTTCTGACGCTGCTCATCGGAACGACGATTCTGGGTATCGATATCGACTTCTATCGGCCGCTGACCGGTGAGTCCTTCTTCGTCGGCCAGTTCTACCTCTCCTATTCGTTTGTCATGGACGCGATGGGGCTGCTGTTCGTCGTCGGCGTCGGTGTCGCGCTGTGGCGACGCTACGGCCGCAAGCTCGACCGCCTCCACGACCGCCACACGTCCCGCGAGGATGACCTGTTTCTCGGCTCGTTGTTCGTGCTGGGTGTCGGCGGCTACCTCACTGAAGGCGTTCGGATTCTCGGGACCTCGACGGTCCGAGATGTCTCCTTCGAGACGGTGAGCTTCGTCGGCTGGTCAGTCAAAGAAGTGCTCGTCATGGCCGGGATGACACCGGAGATGGCAGCGGGCGCGTACCCGTTCGTCTGGTGGAGCCACTCGCTCGTTGCGCTGTGGTTCGTCGCCTGGATACCCTACGCGAAGCCGTTCCACATGCTCTCGTCCTTTGCCAACCTTGTCGCCCGCGATGAGAAGGCCGGGGTGCGACTGCCCGGCGTGCCAAGCGACGCGAGTCCCGACGAAATCGGCCCCAGCGACATCGACGACTTCTCCTGGAAACAGTTGCTCGACCACGACGCCTGCACCAAGTGCGGCCGCTGTTCCTCGGTCTGTCCGGCAAAAGCCTCCGGGCGGCCGCTGGACCCGCGAAACGTCATTCTGGACCTGAAACGCTACCGCGAAGAGCGTGACGCCGGCGGCGAGGACGTGCCTATTGTCGCCGACGGCGGCACCTCGGTCATCGACGCCCACACGATGGAGTCCTGCATGTCCTGTATGGCCTGTATGGACGCCTGTCCGGTCGACATCGAACACGTCACGCAGTTCACCGAGATGAACCGTCGGCTCACCGAGGCCGGCGAGATGGATGAACACGTGCAGGACGCGATGATGAACGTGTTCCAGCACGGCAACACCTTCGGCGACCCCGAGCGCGCCCGGCCGGACTGGACTGAGGACCTCGACTTCGAGGTGCCGGACGCTCGCGACGAACCGGTCGAATACATCTGGTACGTCGGCGACTACCCCAGCTACGACGAGCGCAATCAGAAAATAGCACGCGCGCTGGCTCGCGTCTTCGAGGCCGCCGACGTTGATTATGGCATCCTCTACGAGGCCGAACAGACCGACGGCAACGACGTGCGCCGCGTCGGCGAGGAGGGACTCTACGAGATGCTCGTCGAGGACAACGCCGAGGCGATTCTGGACTGTGAGTTCGAGTCCATCGTCACGACGGACCCCCACGCCTACAACACGTTCATGAACGAGTACCCCGAGTTCGAGGCCTGCGAGTGGGGCGAAGACGACGTGTTCCACTACACGCAGGTCGTCGCCGACCTCGCCAGTGCCGGCGCGCTCGGCCTCGCCGGGACCGAACTCGACTACACCGTCACCTACCACGACCCCTGCCACCTCGGGCGGTACAACGGCGAGTTCGAGGCCCCGCGGGACCTCATCCGCGCGACCGGAGCCGACCTCCACGAGATGCCCCGGAACAGGGACGACTCCTTCTGTTGTGGCGGTGGCGGTGGTGGCCTCTGGATGGACCTCGAAGAAGAGACAAAACCCAGCGAGGAACGCCTGCGCGAGGCCCTCGAAGACACCGAAGCGGGCGCGGCCGTCGAGAAGTTCGTCGTCGCCTGCCCGATGTGCATGACGATGTACGAGGACGGACGCAAGACCGGCGGGTACGAGGACGACCTCGAAATCGTCGGCGTCACAGAACTGCTGGCTGAGGCCGTCAACGAGAGTTGAGTTACAGCCGTTCACAGACCTGTTTCCCGCTCACAACCTCGGGGATTATGACCTCGTCCGCCCCGACACGACGGGCCACGGTCTCGTCCTGCCGGTCGCCGGCTCGAACGATGAGGTGGACCGTGGGGGCGAGCTGGCTCGCCAGCACCGCTATCTGGATATTCGCGTTCGTATCATCTATTGCGCCGATAACCGTATCGGCTCGCTTGACACCCGCATCTGTCAGCGCGTCCTCGCGGCTCGCGTCGGCCTCCAGCGCGAGGTGGCCGTCGTCAAGCGCCCGTTCGTACTGTTCCATCTGCTGTTCGATGACGACCACTCGGGTATCCGTGTCGTCTATCTGCTCCGCGACGGTCTGTCCGAACGTCCCGTAGCCACAGACGACGACGTGGTCGTCCAGTTCCTTGATTCGCTGTGCGATTTGCATGCGTGTGAGTTCCGTCTGAATCTGGCCGCCGAAGGCCGCCGACAGCGCTGTTTCGCCGGTCCACAGCCCGGCGACGACGAGACCAGTAAGCACTACGATGGCGTAGCCCTTGACCAGCCTCGCGGGCCCGTCGTGGCTCTGAAAGTGGAGTTCGATGCTCGTGGGGTCGAGCAGCCAGAACAGCGCGTTGACGACGCCGACCCCGCCAAACGTGACAAAACCGGCCACGCCGGCGACGACCAGCCCGACGAACGCGAGAACCGGTTTCAAGAGTTGCCGGAGCAACGACCGGTCCGTGTCTGCACTGCTGTCGCTGCGTTCCATTACTGTAGCTGTCTACCGAAGGTCGCGGCACAGCGCCGCCGAAACCGACGCTGGCGTGGTTCGCCGCCGAGCTCAGTCTGTCAGCGTCTCGGCGGGAGTTGTGTGTGGCTCCGCGGCGGACGCGACATCGCCGCGGTCCGTGTTCGGCACGTGGTTCCGGTTCGGGTAGACCCGTTTGACGCAGTCAGCACAATTGGTGACAAGTACCATGTTAAACAGTCAGAGGAGCTGCCATATGTATGTTGCCGGAATATGGCTAGACCAAATCTAATGGCATAATATACCATTAATATGTATTCAGGTACGAGACTGGTGGTCGCATCGGATACCCAACCTGTCACTGCAAGCCAGCCAAACGCTTAACGCCACCAGACTCTCACAGCGAGATAATGGAGGTCGCACTGCTCACGGTCGGTGACGAACTGCTCGCTGGCGACACGGAGAACACGAACGCGTCGTGGCTGGGCCGCCAGCTTACCGCTGCCGGTGCAAGCGTCACCCGGGTTCTGACGATTCCTGACGACGAGGCGGTTATCGCCGACGCCGTGGCGCGGTATCACGACGCCTTCGACGCGGTCATCGTCACTGGGGGCATCGGCGGGACCCCCGACGACATCACGAAGGCCGCCGTGGCGCGGGCGTTCGGCCGCGACCTCGTCGTTCCCGACGACGTGCGGGCACATCTCGAAGCGAAGGCCGAGCGCTTTGCCGACGATAACCCCGAGATGGTGGACCGCTACGACATGGACCTTGACCTCGACGCGTGGGCGTCGGTTCCCGAAGGTGGGCAGGCACTGCTGACCGACGAGAGCTTCGCCGCCGGCTGTGTCATCGACCGCGTGTACGTCCTGCCGGGCATCCCTGAAGAGCTGAAAGCGATGTACGAGACCATCGCCGACGAGTTCGACGGCGACCGGACGACAGAGACGATTCACACGCCTGCACCTGAAGGGGCGCTGGTGACCCACATCACGGCGGCCCGCGAGCAGTTCGAGGTAGCTGTCGGAAGCTATCCGCGCAAGGACGACGCGCCGGGACGGGTGAAGATTACCGGCGACGACCCGGCGACCGTCGCCGACGCGGCGGCCTGGCTCCGCGAGCGAATCGAGACGGAGTAGGTCGGTAAGCGGTGGGTTCATGCCGGCCACGGACTGAACTGGCAGTATGAACCTGACACAGCGCCCGCGCCGGCTGCGAACCGACGGCGTGCGACCGCTGGTGCGTGAAACGGAGCTTACAGCGTCGGACCTCATCGCGCCGGTGTTTGTCGACGCGACGACCGACGAGCGCGTCCCCATCGAGACGATGCCGGGCCACGAGCGCGTCCCTATCGAGGAGGCGGTCGACCGCGTCGAGGAGGTCCTCGAAACCGGCGTCGAAGCGGTGATGCTGTTCGGTATCCCGGAGTCGAAGGACGAACGCGGGAGCCGTGCCTGGGCTGAGGACGGTGTCGTGCAGGAGGCGACCCGCCGGATTTCCGGTGAAACCGACGCCTACGTCATCACGGACGTCTGTCTCTGTGAGTACACCGACCACGGCCACTGCGGTGTCCTCGAAGACCACGCCGCCGAGGACCCGCGGCTGACGGTGCGCAACGACGAGACGCTGGACCTGCTGGACAAAATCGCCGCGAGCCACGCCGCGGCCGGAGCCGACATGGTCGCGCCCTCGGGCATGATCGACGGTATGGTCGGCGCGATTCGGACGGCTCTCGATGCCGATGGCTTTGACGACGTGGCTATCATGAGCTACGCCGCCAAGTACGAGTCGGCTTTCTACGGCCCGTTCCGGGACGCCGCCGACGGCGCGCCGGCCTTCGGCGACCGCCGCCACTACCAGATGGACCCCGCGAACGCACGCGAGGCCCGTCGTGAAGTCGCCCTTGATGTCGAGCAGGGTGCAGACGTGCTGATGGTCAAGCCCGCTCTGCCGTATCTGGATATCGTCAAGGAGGTCCGGGAGTCCTACGACCACCCCGTTGCCGCCTATAACGTCTCCGGTGAATACGCCATGTTACACGCCGCCGCCGAGAAGGGCTGGCTCGACCTCGAAGCGGTCGCCTATGAGTCGCTGCTGTCCATCAAGCGGGCCGGTGCAGACCTGATTCTGACCTACTTCGCAGAGGACCTCGCCGACGAACTCTGAGCGGGGCTATTTCCCGTGTGTCCCCGTTTGAACCGCGCTGGTAGAGCGTTCCGGCGAGCGACAGGTCCCTAACCTATTCATGTGCCAGGGGCGGAGTGGCCGTATGCAGCGACAGTCCCTCCTCGTGGCGGTTGTCGCCGCGATTGCGCTGCTGTCGTTCAGCGTCGGCGCCGCGAGTCTCGACGCTGCAACCGGGTCCGACCAGGCGGAGATGACCCGTGACGACAGCGAGATCGACAACCCCGACGGACAGGGCCTCAGCGACCCGCCGGGTAGCATCGACCCGCCCGAAAGCGAAAACGGCGCTCGCGCGCTGCTGCCGAGTGTCCCCGCGCCGGCGGTCGGTGCGCTCGCCGTCGGCCTCGCAGTCGGGCTCGCAGTACTCTGGCGACTGGCCGGCCAGAGCCGGACAATCGACGAAACGGGCGGCGAGACGCCGGCCGTCGCAACGGCGGAATCCGCGCGGCGGCCGTCGCATAGCGCTGCCAAGATCGATATTCCGCTTACCAACGACGTGTACCGGGCATGGGCTGCCCTCGAAAACGCAGTGGCCCCGGAACGCAGTTCCTCAACGCCACAGGACATCGAAGCGGACGCGACGGCTGCCGGTGCCGACCCCGACGCCGTGGCCTCGCTCAGGTCGGTGTTCGAGCGGGTTCGCTACGGCCGAGACCAGCCGGACGCAGATCTGGAATCGCAGGCCCGCGAGGCGCTGGAACGAGCGACCGACGACACGAACGATATCGCGGCGAGCCCCGACGAGATGCCTTCTGCGGACAAAGACGCCGACGGGTCCGCCGGGGAGGGCAAGGCGTGACACTGCGCCGGCTCCCGTTGGCACTTGGCCTCGTCGCGACAGCCATCGGCCTCGGCCTCGCCGCGCTCGGCGCGCCGCTGTTGCCCTCGGGCGCTGTCTCGGACCTCCCGATACTCGCGGTCGCCGTCTTCGCTGGCGGTGTCGCACTGCTGGCGCTCCTCGTTCGCTCCCTCGACAGCGACCGGGGCGTGGCGCTCCCGGACACTGACAGCCAGTACGTCACGGTCCCCGGCGACGATGTTGACGAGGCGCTTGGTGCTGGGGCCGGACAAGAGGCAATCCGGCAACGCGTCGAAGGGGTCGCAATCACCGTCCTCCAGCGTGACGGCCTCTCGCCCGAGGCGGCGAAGACGGCGCTGCGCTCGGGCACGTGGACAGACAGGGAACAGGCCCGGAAGCTGTTCGACGGCACACCGATATCGCTCCGGACGCGGCTGTCCGGGTGGCTCTCTGGTGTCCATCCGTTCCAGCGGCGCGTCGCCCACGCGACGGCCGAACTCCGGCAGCGCGACGAGGAGCGATGAGCGAGGTCCACCGCACCGGCCGCTGGTTCGGGCTGGCCGGGGCCGCGCTGGTCGCCGTCGGCGTCGGGCTGGTGGGCCAGGTCCCTGCGCTCGTGTTGCTGGGCGGGCTCGGCGTCACGCTGAGCGCGTACGACCGCGTCGCCGTCCCGCCGGCAGCGGACATATCTATACAGCGGTCCATCACACCGACCGAGCCGGCGCTAGGTGAGCGGGTGACTGTCGCGCTCACCGTCCACAACAACGGGTCGCGGACGATCCCGGACCTCCGGCTCGCCGACGGCGTGCCCAACTCCGTTCGTGTAGTCGAGGGGTCAGCGTCGCTGGGGACGGCACTACGCCCCGGCGCGTCGACGACAATCACCTACGAAATTACCGGGGGAACCGACCGCTGCGTGTTCGACCCGGCGACGGTCGTCGTCAGGGACGTGGTCGGCGTCGTCGCCCGACGAACGTCCGTCACAGCCGAACCCGACACCGTCACGTGGGAGCAGCCGGCCAGTTCGGCGCTGTTGCCGCTGATCCCGGCGGTAGCCCGCCGGCCCGGGACGGTGCCCGTCGATGAGGGCGGCGAAGGGGTCTCCTTCTACGCGGTCAGGGAGCACCGCTCGAACGACCCGCTCTCGCGCGTCGACTGGAACCAGTACGCCCGGACCGGCGACCTGCGGACCGTCGAGTTTCGCCGCGAACAGTCGGCGACGGTGGTCGTGGTCGTCGACGCCCGAGCAGCCGCCGCGCTCGCGCCGCGTCCGGACGCCGAGACGGCAATCGAGCGGTCGACGATGGCCGCCGTCGCGCTCGTCGAGGGGCTCCCGGAGGACGGCCACGAGGTCGGCGTCGCGGCGTACTCGCCACATGACGCGTGGCTCGCACCGGGCACGAGCGCCGCCCACCAGCAACAGGCCCGGGACCTGCTCAGGACCGACCGTGCGTTCGCCGCGACATCGGTCACCCGGACACCGGATACGACGAAGCTCATCGCACAACTGCCGACGGCGGCGAACATCGTCTTCCTCGGCCCGCTGTGTGACGATGACAGCGAGGCGCTGGTCCGCCGACTCGCCGCCACCGGCCACCCGGTGACGGTTCTGAGTCCCGACCCGACCGCGACGGACACGGCGGGCCACCGGCTGGCGCGGCTCGAACGCCGCGAACGCCTCCGTCGGCTGCGAGCCGCCGACATCGCCGTCCACGACTGGCCTGCGGCGGAGCCGCTGGAACGAATCACTGAACGGGTCCGGCGGGGTGGCCAATGAGCACCCGGACTGGGGTCGTTTGTGGGAGTGCGGCGCTGGCGGCGAGCGTCGTGACGCTGTTCGTCGCCGGCATCAGCGCCGTCTCGACTGCCGCCGCCCTCGTCGGGGTCGTGCTGCTCGCCGGCGGGCAACTGATTCAGTCCGGGCGGCTGGTCGACCTCGCCAGCGCGTTGCTGTTTCTGGCGCTGCTGGTCGCCGCGCTTCAGGGAGCAACGACGACGACGGTGCTGGTCGCCGGCGGCGCGACAGTGCTGGCCTGGACGTTTGCCCATGGGGCTCTCGACCTCTATGCGGACCTCGGAACGGCACCCGGGACGCCCGTCGAACTCACCCACGTCGCAGGAACGACAGGGCTGGTCGGGGGCAGCGTCGTGGTGACGACGCTGCTCTTTCAGCTCGATGTGCCGCCGCTGTCGCCGCTGGCGCTGGCAAGCGTCGTGCTGGGCGCGATTGCACTGACCGCGGCGCTCAGGCGATAGCGGCCGAGGCTGTTTCGGTCACGGCCGGCTGTGGCTACTGAGCAGGGTCCTTCTGAGAACGTCGCAGCGACTACCGCGTCGGTTCAGACGCTGATTCCGGGGCATCAACCAGCGTCAGCACGTCATCGGCATCGGACGGCGGAAGCCGGAGTGAGACGGTCGTCCACCCGTCGGCTCGGTCGTACTCGATGCCGCCGTCGGCCGTCTCGGCGACCCACCGGGCGAGCCAGATACCGAGGCCGCTCCCGTGCTGGAGGTTCGTGATGTCCTCGTCATCGAACACGACGGCCCGCTCGATGGCGGGAATACCAGGGCCATCGTCGAGCACACGGACGAACGCGTCACCGTTGGCCTGTTCGGCTGTGATTCGGACGGCTGTGTCCGGCGGTGTGTGTTCGACCGCGTTCTCGACGAGGTTGTCAACGGCGTCGTAGACGGCTGTCCCGCCAGTGACAGGGAGTGTGCTCGGGAGTGCCGTTTCGACCGGTGCGTCAGGACGGTAACTGTCGGCGACAGACCGGGCCAGTGCCGCCGCGTCAACCGGCTGGTCTGAATCTCCATTAAGCGCGGTTTCGACGCACCGGGCCTTTTCACTGACCGCGGCGAGGCGGTCAGCCGCGTCGAGGGCGCGAGACGCAGCCAGCGAGACAGCCGACTCGGCTGCGTTGGCGCGGGCGTATTCGGACATCCCGAACACGACGGAGAGTTCGTTGCGGAGATTGTGCCGCAGGACGCGATGAAGAACGCGGAGTCGCCGCTTTTGCCGCCGGCTGTCTGTGACGTCCGTGTACATGGCGAACCCGCAACGACGGCCATCAGCTGTGTCGTACGGGACCCCGCGATAGATGAACTCGCGGCAGCCGTCGGCCGTCTCCCGAGAGACGACGGCGTAGTTGACCTCCCCGGCGGCCGTCCGCTGGTCGTAGTTAACCGCCTCTTCGACGCGGTCGCCGGGAACGATGTACTCGTTGAGCGGTTCGCCGACGATTTCCTCGCGGTCGTAGCCGAAGGTGTCGACGAACGCGGGGTTGACCGTGCGGACAATCGGAACGAAATTGACGATTTCGAAGCCGACGACCGCGTCCTGGATGAGGTCAAACAGGTACTGGAACGGGTCGGCCGTTCGGCAGAGCGAGCCGACGACGGAGCCGTCGTCTGTGGCCGCGAGTTCGAGCGTAACCGGACGAGAACGGCCGCTTTGCGGGAGTGTGACCTGGCAGGTCCGTGTCATCCGCTCCGAGGCACTGCTGACGGCCTGTCTGGTCGCCGTCAGTGTCTCGCGGTCCTCAGCTGTGACCAGCGCTTCGACGGGTGTGCCGACGAGTTCGTCAGGCGTTCGGTCGAGCAGTGCAGCGAACTCGTTCGTCGCAAACGTGAGCCGACCAGTGTCATCGAGACCGAACATCAGTTGTCTCTGATTCGGAGGAAGGGTGGGCCCGAAAGCTGTGATACTGGCTGTTTCTCGCCCACGGTGCCACGCGGCGAGGCGGTAAGCGTCAGATACTCGCGACCATCAGTCTGTGTTAGCGTGAGTTCCTGATCGGCAGCGCCCGAGTAGAACGCCGCGAGCGTGGCCGGGACCGCGTCGTCGTCGATGACGTTGACCACTGTGTCGTGGGGTTCGAAGACGCCGTCGTCGTTTTCGTACCGGGCTTCTCTGGCGGCCTGTTCACCCATCTGCTGTATTTCTCCCTGAATGTTCCCGACGATAACCAGCGGGGCGTCCCGTCTGGCAGCCGTCGTCTCGTTGGCAGCACCGAGCGAAGTCCGGTCGAGGTCGAACACGTTGTACCGCGCGTCCCAGTGTCCGAACATATCGAGGACGAACAGGGCGTCGTCATCAAGCGCGTCTTCGAGCGAGTGGTCGGTTGCTGCGAACGCAGCGGCAAGCGTCGACCGGTCGAGGGACGGTGGTGGCGTCAGCGAGACCGCCCGGCCGGCGGCGACGGCCGTCGCACACAGTTGGGCAACAGCGCCGTCGACCTGCGTCTCGTCGGTGGACCGGATCACTGCCTGACCACCCATGACGAGGCCGCCGCCACAGAGGTCGTCGAGGCCGTCGATACCGGTCGGGACTGTCGGCGCATCCGCCAGCCGGTCCTGCCGGTCGGCCTCGGCGGCGGCAAGCACGTCGTCAATCTCGTCGAGCATCGCAGTCTGCTCGGAGCGGGCGGCACGTATCTCAGAGAGGTCGTCTTCAATAGCAGCGGCGCGGTCAGACACCGTTTCACACCGCTGGGCGACCGCTTCGCTTGTCGTCGCCTGTTCGTCGGTCGCCGCCGAGACGGAGGCGATGCCGTCGGCCGTTTCCGCAACAGTGTCGGCTACGTCGTCGAGGCGTGCCATCGCCGTGGAGACCTGTTCGGCGCCGGCATCGATACCGTCGATAGCCGCATCGAGCTGTTCGACGGTGTCGTCCGTGGCGTCCCGAACCGCCGCCAGCGTCGTATCGATTTCTTCGGCCTGCTGCTGTGATTCCTCAGCGAGGCTCTTTATTTCGTCGGCGACGACGGCGAACCCGTCTGTGTCGGTGGTATCGCCCGCCCGCGCCGCCTCTATCGAGGCGTTCAGCGCGAGCATATTCGTCTGGTCGGCGATGCGGTCGATGCCGGCCAGCGCATCGGCGATACTGTCGACCCGGTCCTGCAGGGCGGCCACTTCCTCGGCGACCGCCTGCCCCAGTTCGCGGACCTCGTCCATCGACTCGATAGCGTCGGCTGCGGCCTCCCGTCCGTCGTTTGCCGCGTCCGTCGCCCGCTGGCTCTGCTCGCTGACCTCGGTCGCGGTCGCAGCGATCTCTTCGATTGTGGCCGAAAGCGATGAGACCTCGTCGGCGATCCACTGTGCGTCGGTCGCCTGTGCCGTCGCGCGGTCGTCGATCGCCGCGAGCTGCTCGCCGACGGTCACCGACGCCGCCTGAACGACATCCAGTGCACCCTGTGCGTTCGCGACGGCCCGTTCCTCTGTCACAGCCGTCGACTGGTCCGGAACGGATGGGTAGTGGTCCGAAGCCATAGTCAGCTAGATACCCTCTGGGGTCTAACCATCGTGTATAGTTTATCGAGGCTTTGTGCCACGACTATCCACTGTTTTCCGGACATTTATGCTAAATCTGAATCTGTGGTCGCGAAGTATAACCCTGTTGTCGCTGGCAACACCCGCCAGCCGAGAGCGCGCGCAAGCAAAAACGGCCTATTTGGCCCCCTGTGGCCGGAACTGGGGTCGACAAACGTCCAAAATTCCAGTATACATATACGGACTTTCTTTACGGAGAACAACCTTATATCCATAATATCATACCATAATCTGGACGGTCGTCTACCACATCCCCTCTAATTTCCGCATTCATAAAGGCAAACCTTATGTAGTGTTGTTACCAGAGCCTTTCTCGTGAAAGAGTTGAAGAAGTTGAGCCAGAGTGGGGGAAAGTTGGACATGCAGACGGCAGCCGATAACAAAACGAAACAGGTGAACTAGAAATGAGCTACACTGCACTACAAGTTGATCCGAACGTGCTCGCAGAAGGTGTCAACCTCCTGTGGGTGCTTACAGTATCGTTCCTGATCTTCTTCATGCACGCGGGCTTCGCCATGCTCGAGGCGGGCCAGGTGCGCTCGAAGAACGTCGCGAACCAGCTAACGAAGAACCTCCTGACCTGGTCGGTCGGAGTCGTCGTGTTCTTCCTCATCGGGTCTGGCATCTCGTCACTCGTCGGGACCGGGTCCTTTGCGCCGGCGTTTGGCGCTGAGGCCGCGAACGACTACGTCGGGTGGCTGTTCGGTGCCGTCTTCGCGATGACGGCAGCGACCATCGTCTCCGGGGCGGTGGCCGGCCGGGCCAAGCTCCGTGCGTACATCACGTACACGTTCCTGCTGGCCGCAGTCATCTACCCCGTCGTGACCGGGCTCACGTGGGCCGGTGCCCACATCAGCCTCGGCGGTGTCGTGTTCAAGGACTTCGCCGGTGGGATGATTGTCCACGGTATGGGCGGTATTGCCGGTCTCACGGCCGCCTACGTGCTCGGCCCACGCATGGGCCGGTACAACGAGGATGGCTCCGCGAACGTTATTCCGGGTCACTCGATGACCTTCGCCGTGCTGGGGACGCTTATCCTCGCCTTCGGCTGGTACGGGTTCAATGTCGGGACCGCAGCGAGTGTCTTCGTCGTCGAAGACGGCGCACTCGCGCTCGGTGCCTTCGCAACGGTTGGCCGCGTCGCGATGACGACGACCGTTGCGATGGCGATGGGCGCAATCGGTGCCGCACTGGTTGCGTGGCTGAAGACCGGCAAGGTCGACACGCTGTACGTCGCAAACGGACTGCTCGCCGGGCTAGTCGGTATCACGGCGATCCCCGACACCACGACCTGGTGGGGTGCACTCATCGTCGGCCTCCTGGCTGGCGGTCAGCTTCCGATTGTGTTCAGCTTCATGGAGAACCGTATGAAAATTGACGACGTGTGCGCTGTGTTCCCGGTCCACGGCAGTGCCGGTGTGCTGGGCACCATCATGTACCCACTCGTTGCAACCTCCGGCACCGTCGGCTCTATCGGCAGCGCCCTCGCCGTGCAGGTTGTTGGCGTCGCCGTTATCGCCGGCTGGACGATTGTGACCACCGGCCTCATCTGGTACGGCCTCAAGGCAGCCGGACAGGCACGGGTCACGCCCGAACACGAGCAGGAAGGGCTGGACGTCAGCGAGCACGGCGTCGAGACCTACCCCGAGTTCGGTGGCGGCGAAGGCGTTGTCGCCGATGGTGGTAAAGTGAACACGAACGTGCGTACTGACGGAGGTTCCAAAGATGACTGACGAAACCGACGACTCTGAAATCAAGATGGTGGTCGCAATGGTTCGACCGGACAAGCTCGGCGATGTGAAGAAGGCGCTGGCGGAAGTCGGCGCGCCGTCGCTGACAGTGACGAACGTCTCCGGCCGCGGCTCACAGCCCGCGAAGAAGGGGCAGTGGCGCGGCGAGGAGTACGTCGTCGACCTGCACCAGAAGGTCAAAGTCGAGACGGTGGTCGCGGACATCCCCGCAGAGGATGTCGTCGACGCCATCGCCGACGGTGCCCACACCGGCGAGAAAGGTGACGGCAAGATATTCGTCCTCCCCGTGGACAACGCCTATCAGGTCCGAACCGGTAAAGAAGGCCCAGAGGCAGTCTGAGCGGACGAAATGGTCGATGATACCGACAGAGAGGTAGTGAACGCACTGCTCCAGGACGGCCGTGCGAGCGCCCGTGACATCGCCGCCGCAACCGGTATCGCGGCGACCACGGTGTCGCGCCGAATGGACGACCTGGAGTCGACCGGTGTGATCGACGAATACACCGTCGACATCGATTACGGGGCGCTGGGCTACGACGTGACCGCCGTATTCCAGCTCTCTGTCGAGGGCGACGGGCTTGGACGGGTGGTGGACCAGTTACGTGATCGACGCGAAATGGTCGCGGTCTACGAAGTGACCGGCGACCACGACATCGTGGCCGTCGGGAAGTTCACCGACACGCAGTCGATGAACGAGCGGATAAAGACGCTGCTGACCGACGAGGACATCCGGTCTGCCTCGACATCAGTCGTGCTGAACACGGTGTGCGAACACGAGCAGTTCCCGGTCGACGGAACTGACGCCTGAAGACGCCTGCAGTCCTGTTTTCGCTGTCAGTTTGGAACGGTGAGACACGCTATGAGGTGCACCGGGACGTGTTTGTAGTGAGTACGTGGTGACTGAATGTCCTCCCTCATGTCCGATGGAACCGGCGACAGACGGCTACCAGACCCTATCCGCTGGTGAGTGTGGCTCCCAGCGGTGGCGTTAAGCCGCTTGCGACGTTCCAGAAGATATGGGCTTGAAAGTCGACGTGCGGAAGCTGGACCTTTTCAATCAGATGGCAAAAGAGGGGTCCGGGACAGTCGCGGAGAACCTCGGTCAGTTGACCGGGCTTGACGCGACAGTTCGGACCTCACAGATCAATTTTCTCGACATCGAGGATGTCAAGACACACATCGGCGACGACAAGGGCGTCGGCATCTACGTCGAACTGAACGAACCGCCCTACGGTTACGTCCTATTTCTGCTCGAACCGGCCGACAGCAAGCAGATGGCCAGCGCGATGATGGGCGGGATGGGCGAACCGAGCGAGGGTGAAGGGTTCTCCGACATGGAACAGTCGGCGATGCAGGAGATCGGCAACATCATGACCTCCGCGTTCATCGACGGGTGGGCCAACGTGTTGGAGACGACCATCGATATGGGGACCCCGAACTTCGTGTTCGGGCCGGCTGACGGCATCATCGACGAGATGGGCGGCTGGCCGGACTCCGATCTGGTGTTCGTCGTCGACTCGCGTATCACCGTCGACGACGGCGACCTCGGGATGACCGTGTACACGTTCCCCGAACTGGAGGACCTCGTCGCACTGATTCAAGATATCGACCTCGACACTGACGTGGCGAAAGACACCGAAGCCAGCGACATTCTTGACTGACAGCGGCACGCTATTTCTGCACCCCTGTCCACCGCGTGGCCAGAGTAAGTCTAATCGCCGAGAAAACAGCCTGCGGTCCCTCAATACCCGACACCAGCTCCGACTATGCTAATTGTTCACCCATTTCTATTGAAATAAGTATTATATATATTTATCATCAAAACAGCTGGTATGGGATTGGAAAACGGGGGAGCGGCAGTTGACAGGCGGTCCGTACTACAGATTGCCGGTGGGGTCGGCAGCGCGGGGCTCGCCGGGCTGGCAGGGTGCCAGGGCGGGGGGTCGAGAGCCGAAAACACACCGGAGCACCCACCGCTCGGGAACTATCCGGTCGACGGCGATGCGGTCACACTCGGCTTCAACGTGCCACAGTCAGGGACGTACGCCGCCGAAGGGCGCGACGAACTCCGGGGATATGAGCTCGCTGTCACACACCTCAACGAGGGCGGCGGCTGGGTTGGACAGCGCTCCTTTGACGTACTCAGCGGCGACGGCGTGCTCGGAAAGACCGTCGAGTACGTCACTGCAGACACGGAAACGAAGCCGGATGTTGCGACAGCCAACGCAAAGGAAATGATCGAGCAGGACGACGTCATCATGTTCTCCGGTGGCTCGTCCAGTTCCGTTGCTATCGCCCAGCAGGAGGTCGCACAGGCCCAGAAGGTCCCGTATATGTGCTGTCTGACCCACTCGAACGACACGACGGGGACGGACTGTGTCCGCTACAGCTTTCGGGAGATGTTCAACGCGTACATGACCGCACAGGCGCTGCTTCCGGTACTCAAGGAACGGTTCGGCCGGGAGGCCCAGTACGTCCAGATCTACGCGGACTACAACTGGGGGCAAACGATGGAGTCGTCGATCCGTGATTTCTTCACCTCAAGTGGCTGGGTCGAACTCACGAGCATCCCGACGCGTCTCGGGACGACGAACTACGAGGAACCGCTCAAACAGGCCCGGGACGCCGGTGCGGAGGTCGTCTTCCTC
>NZ_JAAOHT010000049.1:0-33177 GCF_011440255.1 Haloarcula sp. JP-Z28
CCGAAGTTCGTCGTCTCGATGGGGTCCTGTACCATTTCCGGTGGCCCATTTCAGGAAGGATACAACGTGATCAAAGGTGCAGAGCAAGTCATTCCGGTTGACATCCACGTCCCGGGCTGTCCACCACGCCCCGAGGCACTCATCTACGGCATCGCCAAACTGCAAGAGCGCATCGCTGAGGGTGAGTCCTCACCGGTAACGGTCAAACCCTACGAACTAGAACAGTTCGGCGATCTTGAACGGGATGAACTCGTAGACAAACTCGCCAGCGAAATCGATGAGGACGACCTCGTCATGCGGTACGACTGGAGTTCGCCATAGGCTCTGGAAGCCGCCTCGACTACACTACCCGTCCGTAATGATATTGGCAACGCGGTCGCGGCTGAAAAGCTGTTCAGCCGATGGGATCTCTGGATAGTGATCCCCGTTTTCGTAAGTTGGCCACTCACCAAAGATATCTGGGTAGAGTTGTTTCGCGGTCATCTCGATCTGGAACAGATTCATGATAGGGCCGTGGTATCGCATTCCGTGTGCGTACACACGGTCGGTTTGGACTGCGGCGAGCTCTTTCCCAACGCTGTGTGACTCGAGTCGCCCGCGGATATCATCCATGTCGTAGCGCGGTGTCATTCCCCAGAGGTGGAGGATTACGTCAGGGTCCGCCTCCAGCATCGTTTCATAGCCAACTGAACCCCAGAGACCGTCCCACGTTTCATCCCCGAAAGCGTCGTTGGCTCCAAGTGGACGCGTGTCGGCGAGCCAAAACCCCGGACGGTTCAGATGATACGTCCAAAACTGGTCATCGCCAAGTGTAACCCGAATCGCTGTCGGTCGTTCTTCTTCTGGCGGAAGGTTCGTTTGGATGGTATTGATGAGCTCATCGTGAACGGCTCTGAGCTGTTCGTAACGCCTTCGCTCCTGAAATACGGTGGCGACACGACTGAAAAGCTCCCACAGCGTGTAATACTGGTAGTCCCCACTGTAGGGTCCCTGCGGGTCACTGTGTGTTCCGCTGTAGAAATTTCCGAAAAAGGGGCCGATGTTGTCGATAATTTCCTCGATATCGCTCATATCCCAGTTCTCCTGGGTAATCGCCCATGCGGGGTCAAGGAAGTGAACGTCGCTACCGAGGCTATAAAAGAACTCCTTGCTGAAATTATCGTAGGGGTTGGGAAGGTCTTCCCACTCAAAAGAGACGCCAGAAAGTCGCTCGTAGTAGTGGTTCATCGATGGCCCAGCCATGTCTGGCACGAACATCGAATTGACCGCGTCACCGTGATTGAGCGCAACTAACATATCTGCATACTGATTGTACATCGTGAAGACGTTCTCCGGGACGGAGTCGAACTCGACTTCCCCGACGGGAGAAAGTGAGGCAGTGTAGGGGCCATTATCTGATGGGGTCGATGTGTCCGTTCCGCTATCGCGCGATGTAGCGGTACTGGGCGATTCGCCACCGTCATTGGAACAGCCAGCAACGATCGACGTGCCAAGCAGCACACTACCGCCGGAGAGGTAGTCGCGCCGGGTGAGACCATTTGAATCGTCTGCCTTGTCCATGTTTTAGGTTGGCCTAATATGGTGTATATGGCTTTCGGATTAACTGGCCATCTGTGGCGCAGGGATGCTAGGAGATCTTCGCGATGAGGAAGAAATCAAGTCCGAACATGGCGAAATTCTAGTACCCCACCGACGACAACGCTCATTATTGACAGGGCGATCCAGAACACTCAGATAGCATCACTTCTCACCGGGAACGTTTCATGAATACTCCTGAACGGTGGATCGTGCATTGTCTGCCCCAGTTAGTCTACGACAGGTCATCGGCCTCACTGAAGCCATTCTGTGCTTTGCTTGCAGTGCGAGTGACTGACCACGCCATTACTGCAGTGTATGTTGCTCAACTTCACTCTGTGACGGAATACCCCGATATTTTCTGTCCTTACTATACATATGCACTTTTTAGTGGTAAATTCGCTATAATATAGCCATAACAAGCCAAGTACGACAATAACAAAGATACTGGTAAAAACTCAAATATATAAACAAAAATATGGGGTAGGAATTGGGAGCCTTTGTTTTTATACTCGACATTCTAGTCACAAGAATACACCAGCCTCACCAAATAGTGATATATTGTGGCTAGATCGACTTAGACGGTAAGACCTGGTTTAGCTTCAACTGTATATGATCTCTGCGACAGCAAGTCCGTAAGCTGCTATACCGAACACAGGTGTCCGATACTAGTGGCCAACAGGCCTGTTGAGTTCGCTGGGACCTCTCACATAACATCTGTACAGATGTTATTACCTTTCGGCTTCAGCTCTGGGCCATAGCTTTTTAAACGACACCCGGTACGATGGATTGTAAATCTTCGTTGGGGCTTTCAGCTAACTATGGCTCCGAAAACAGATCTTCAATCTTGGAGGGTGAGCGGAGTGGAACCTTACCCAGAAACTCTTTCGAAATACGATACTGTGATTGCGCTGTGCACCGTCTTGACTTGAATAACACGATAGCCGCTATTGGCACATAACTGAGCTTCAAGACAATATCAGCGACAGAATTAGAAAAGCCGAACGACTCAGTTACAGTTCGACGACATCGCTGCTCTCCGCAGCCTCGTGAATTGCTCGGATGATCCGCATATCTTGGAGGCCATGGCGACCGTCCGGGACAATCTCAGCATCAGTCAAAACGCGGTCAGCGAAGTAATCGAACTCCTCTCGCATTTCATCCTCCGCGTCGAAATTCTCGTGTTCGACAGTTACTGTGGTCTCGTTCCGAGACAGATGGAGTTTCGCTTTCCCGTGGAACGCTGGACGGAGTTCGATCTGCCCGTCCGTTCCAGTTATTTTCAGTTGCGTATCACGGTGGGCGTTCTGGCTATCGGTCGTGACCATTTTGACACCGTCTTCCAGCGCAAGCAATGCCCCGGAGCGTTCATCAGGCACGTCCTTGAAGGCCTCCCCATGAGAATCCATCTGTGACTGCACCGCCAGCGGTTCTCTTTCGAGCAAGAACCGGGTCGTGTTAATCGAGTAAATCCCGAGGTCCATCACTGAGGTGCCATATCCTGACAGGTCCGGATCGAGCCGCCACTGGTCTGTGTTCGGATTCATCTCAAGCAACGGCTGGCTATTGTTGCCGTATACGGATACTGGCTCACCGATGAATCCGTCTTCGATGAGTTCCTTTGCACGCCTGACGGCGGGGTCAGTTTGCATTCGATAGGCGATCATCAGCGGCACGGCGGCGTCCTCACAGACCTCAACCATCTCCTCTGCCCGTTCGACTGTTGACTCCATTGGTTTCTCACACAGGATCGCTTTGTCTAACTCCGCGGCTGTTTTGGCGTACTCTAGGTGGAAAGCGTTCGGTGTCCCGATGTAGATGGCATCAAACGCATCGGACGCCTTCCCGTCGTGGAACTCCTCGTAACTTATCCCGTGGTCTACACCGTTTTTGTCGGCGAGACGTTTGGCTTTCTCCGAGGAACTACTGACAAACGTCGTGACTTCACCTAGATCAGAGTCTTGAATCGCGGGGAGTGCCAGGTCGATTGTCCACCAACCGAGGCCCAACAGTGCGTACCGAACCGTTCCGTCCGTTGTGGTTTGCCAGTCACGTCCGTTATAGGCATCAATCCAATCTTTCATACGAATCCATTTTAAATGCCGGCGGTAAAAACTTCGGATTCTGGGGACGCAAACAGCACGCTGGTGGGAGGAACATGGGGACTCTCGTTACAGCTTTGACCGAACGCGTGTTTCCCAACGGCGGTGCTTGATGGTGTATAAGCTCTGGTCGTTTTCCCGCCTGTTCTACTGGTGAGTGGGGCGATGTCGCCGCAGTCAGTCATTATTCGATACTGCGATAGCATTACAAACAACCTGTTGTTACTCAGGTGCTATTATGATCTTTTTGACTGTGAGAAAAATAGAGAGAAATCACAGGTCGAACGTTCTCGTTCAGCAGTTAATACAGTATTATATGAGTAGGTGTAACCTAATAAATATGAATGCACCAGAATTATTGGTATCTTGTTCGCTCTGTGAAGGCATCACCTAAATATAGCTCAGAATATATGTTAGTCTGACATATAAATTAATACGTGGACTATTACGTGGGTGTCGGATTCTGTGAGTTGTGCCTCCATTCAAACTCTGATACATTGCCAGTGATCTATCTCGGCCGGTCTGAATTGATAGTTGGGTTGAGGAGGTCGATTCCGATTATTTCGTGCCGGATAAATCTCAGCTACAGCTGCCTATCTCATATAAATATAAACTCTATATTCGACCGTGGTGTAGCCGTAGCGAGCGCATATTCATGTTTCGAGGAAGTGGAGTATTATGACATTGGTACATCTTACAGGGAGTTACAGCGCATGAACAATAATGAAAACCAGACATTGATATCAGGAGGAACCGTTGTTACGCCTACTACTGAAATAGAGAAGGGGACAGTAGCATTCTCTAACGGGAAAATCGTCTCAGTGGAAGCAGAATCTCATGACAACCCTGATATTGATGCGACGGGTAAATATGTTCTTCCTGGATTGGTAGATCTCCACGGTGATGACATCGAACGGCACCTTTTTCCAAGAGCGGAAGAGCGTGTCGACACAACTATCGCTCTGGATCGATGCGATATAGCCAATGCCAGTGCGGGAGTTACGACAAAATATCACGCTATCTCATTCGAGGACGTTCCAGATGATAACCGGAGTATCGAATTAGCCCGTCGCCTCGCCGAGCAGATACGAAATTTCAACTACGAAACTGGCGCCCGAGTCGACAACAGACTCCATATGCGGTGTGAGCTCACCAATGAAGCGTCAGTTGACGCTGTCTCGGAAGAAATCAAATCGGGGGGCGACCTCGTATCTCTTGTCACACACGTTCCTGGAACAGGTCAATTCACCGGCGAAAACACACTTGCACAGCGCTATGACCGCTCTGACGGGGAATTAGAAACAGGGCTTCAATCCCTCAAAACACGTCGCAGTGGTGTCCCCGAAGCAGAGTTGCTCGCGCGCGCACGAGAGGTCACAGAATTAGCGAGCAATAGAAATATGACGGTCGCTTCACACGACGATGAAACTGTTGCGAGTGTAGATAACGCTGCTGCCATCGGGGTAGACATCAGTGAGTATCCGCTTTCCCACCGTGTTGCGCAGCGTGCAACCGAGCTAAACTTGACCGTTGCAATGGGTGCGCCGAATGTGGTGCGTGGTGGGAGCCTATGGGACGGGCCCGATGCGTCTCAGGCAATCAAAGACGGCGTTGTTGACATCCTTTGTAGCGACTTTCGTCCGCAATCACTGCTTAGTTCTGTGTTCATTGAAAACGATGAGCCGCTCAAAGACCGGGTGTTTCGTGTTTCTACTGCACCAGCTGCTGCTGCCGGCCTGTACGACAGAGGGCGGTTGGAGTGCGGGGCAAGGGCCGACATTATCATCGTTGATCCAGATCCGTCTCCATCTATAGCACGAACATATGTTGCCGGCGACCAAGTGTATTGCTCGGCATAGCCTACTCAGTACGTGTACTGCGTGAAAATTGGGTGCGGAACCAAACCGTTCTTATCCGGCTACTCGCTGTCCGGTGCTTCCCGCTCAACTGACCAGTGATAGACGGAACACGCGCCTGCAACACCTACGACCAGGGAGAACAGTCCGAAAACCATGGTCCCGGAAAGTGAGAAGGCGACAGAAGCAGCGAGGACCATTGCGCCCAGCACCGAGACAGCTGCATAATACCGATACCACTGTCGATTCTCCGCCTCCTCCTCAGAGCGGTTGAGGTACTTTTCGAAGTCGTCGGCCTTCTCGGTAAGGGTGATATGCCCACGGTCTTGGTTGAAATCGACGACACCGATATCGTCCATCTTCGGTAGATGGCACTGGTACAGTCCGACGTACACGCGCTTGCGCTCACTTGATGTCAACGCATCAGTCGTGGTTTCGTTTTCGATGGCCGCGACGTGTTCCGCAAGTTCTCCAAGAGATACCTGTTCGTCCCGTTCTCGAAGAAAATGGAGGACCTCTCTACGGCGGCTGTTTTTCAGTATTTCAAAAATAACGTCCAGAGATGCACCGTGGCCGTCCTGCTCCTGCGACGCTGCTTGGTCGGCACTGCTTTCGTTCCCTTTTGCCGCTGGGACGGATTCATCGCTCAGTTCATTATTCGGTTCTGCCTTCGTTTGTGCGGTGTCTTTGACTCCCATATTTACCCACTTCCTGTGTGCTGCGACATCGTCCACCCGTCTGGAATCGCGCTCACACAGCCCCCCGGCTGTATCGACGGAGCGTTACGCTGTCGGCCAGCATTTCAAATCAACATCACCTTGCCACTTAATACTTTGTTATGTAATATATTAGATAGTTTTTCTTTGATTACCGCCAAGGATAGTCAGTAGTTGATTCAGTATTCTGGGAGTAACAGTGCTCTTCGAATCAATATCCGGTGATCCACGGTAGGAGGGTGTTTTGACGTGCGTTGGAACACGATAAATACATAGAATGACCGTTTCATTTGCTGAGGCGCGGATATATTGTACTTATACGTAATTGCTCTCTCTATGATTGTACAAGATAAATCATCGCGTATACTGTCTGTTTCCGTTGGCTGTACAAGTAACGTAATCCTATGAACCCCAATTGAAGGGCTACCTGCACCGGTACAATGACGTTGCACGTACGAAACCATTGATGGAACTTTCCTTGGGATGGTCGTCAGGAATTGGAACCGTACGAGCTCTGCAGTATCGGTTGTTGACTGGTGGCCGAACAAGTAGGTGGAACGCGCGATCTGTGAATCAGATGGAAGAGCGATATTACTCACCATATACTCAGTATGTGGGGTAATCAACCGGAATGGTGTATGGTTACGAAGCGAGAGCAAGCGACACGAGCGAAACAATTAACCATAGGCACATGGAATATCATTGTACACGAGTTTGTGTCCAAGAAAAGTAGTTGGTACACTCGTGCATACGAATAGATACGATGGCAGACTTTGATCAGTGGGACGAAGTGAGCTACGTAATCAGTTCACGGTATCGAGTCGAGACTCTCCGCCGGTTGTCAGAAGGCCCTGCGACACCGTCGTTAATCGCGGACGATAGAGAAATGAGTATTGCTCACGTTTCACGTGCCTTGCAAGAGCTTCGTGAGTCGGAACTGGTCGATCTACTAGTTTCGGAAGATCGGAAAAAAGGCCGTGTGTACGACATTACTGAGAAGGGTGTCGATATTTGGGAAACAATCGAACGGAAGAATATGGCATAACTGCCGCGTCTCGGCCTTGAACTGACATGATCGTACAGGCGCGTCGACTTAGAATTATCTCCGCCTTTCTTCGGTTTGAATTGAACTATGTCTAGACCTGGATATCTCGCGTATACGCGACTCCGTAACAGCAACTCCGGTACTAGGTCATAATTTGGTGCGCTTTCCACAGGCCCAATTACGGTTAATTGAGACGCCAACAAACGGTATCGACTTACTACGACTGTGGCTGTCAGTTCATCGTTTGACGGACGCGTCTGGTGGTAAACGAATGCTACCCATTCCGAGACATCGTCTAAGGAAACCCGGTTTCGGATATTGAATGCAAAGAGTGTCTACTGACTAGTATAGCGGTCGTAACAATAATGATTTGTAACCTACCTGCGTACGCATGTTGTCAATAGGCTCCGGAAAATTACTGATTGGATGCGTCGCTGGACTCTTAGTCCTTGGCGGCGCTACGCTAGGGCTTGGAATCGGTGGCTTCGCTGATGTGCCGGCAGATTCTGAGACCACTGTGGGCGAGGACGAACTGGAGATACGCGCTGTGCAGACGCCAACTGAAATTCGGCCGGACGAGCCGTTACGTGTGCAACTTCGACTTACAAACGCAGGGTCGGAGACGACAACGAAACAAGTAGCGCTACAATTGAGTGGGGATGGAGACCAACAGTCTCTCGAAACGGTAGCGACAAAACAAGTCGAGGTTTCGGCAGCTGAACCGACGAACGTGACCCTGACTGTCGAGCCTGAGCAACTCAGTTCTGGAGAGTACACGTACGCCGTTGCTGTCGGTGAGTCTTCCTCCCCGGAGACAACTGGGAGTGTGGCTGTCCTCACTCCGCCTACGTTTGTACTCGACGATACCACTGAAAACGCTACTATCGTCCGTGGAACGAACGTCTCGATCCGAGCAAACCTGACCAATGCCGGTGCATATCGCGGCGTCCAGACCGTTCGAATCGCTGTCGATGAGGACCAGAACGGCCAATACACCGATGCTGAAAGGCTGGACGAGAGCGTATACTCGCTTGCGGGCGGCCAGAGTCAAGTGAGCACTGCCACGGCCCACACCACTGATATGGAACCCGGTCGATACCAATACAAGATCGCCACGGAAAACACAACAGCGACTGGCACCCTCTCTGTCCAGCAACCGGCGACGTTCCGAGTGCAGAACACGACAGCACCGGTCAACGTAACGAAAGGCGAAACTGCCAATGTCTCTGTAGTCGTCAAGAACGTTGGTGATGTGGACGGTACCGACAATGTCACAATCCGCAGTGATTCCCTGAACACCACCTATTCGCGCTCTGTTTCACTTGCTGCCAACGAAACGACAACGGTGTCTATTGGAGTGAATACGACAAATTTGAGCAGCGGGACACACAACCATTCCCTTGGAACTAGTACTGACACAGACCCTGTCTCGATGACGGTTCAGGACAGTCATTTCGAGGTATCGGATCTGGATGGACCAAATGTTCTGTACGTCGGTGATGTGGCTGTGTTCTCCGCAGACGTAACGAACACCGGTAACATCACTGGAACCCAATCGATCCAGCATCGCATCGACAGCGATGACGACGATCGACCGGAGGCCTACGGCGTCGACAGAAACGTCACGCTTGCACCCGGCGAGTCGACTCGCGTTCGGTTCGAGATTGACTACACAGTAACTGACTCGACAGAGTACCCCGTAGAACCACTGAGACTGCAGACGTACGTCCATGGAATCTATTCAGAAGACGCGCGTGCGTCAACAGCGATGTCGGTCAAGCCGTCATGGGCAAAAGACGGAGGGTCAAGCAGTTCTAGCGGGAGTACCAGCGTCTCTGAGGGTGATCGCGCTTCGCTTGACGAAATAACTCAAGATAAGTACGGACGCTACTATGATGAGGTGAGCGGTGAAACGAAGCGCCAGGTCGAAGAGATTCACGAACGCCAACCGTTCGCAGACGGCCTTGCGGCCGCAGAGGTACGAACGCGTGAGGAAATCGCCCGGCAAGAGTATGATGCCGATGTGACAGCTGGCGAGAAGTTTAATTTCACTGGATTAGATATTGAAACTCAACAGAAGGTTGAATCAGACTTTGATGCACAGTTTGAGACTGATTCCGGTGACCGAATTGAGTCATGGGACGAACTGGCCAACGACACATACGGAACGTCGTATGAAAATCTAACTACTAGTCGCCAGGCAGACATCAGGACGACGTATCAGGATCAATTCGAATAACCACTCTTTCTGTCAGGAGTAATCGCCGTACATGGGCCCTTTTCGAAATCGTTCTAACGAGATATTTATGGATCTAACAGTTCACTGTATATGACCGCTAACCCTGGAAAGTAAGGAATAACAATAGATTGATTTGTCCAACATGGTGACAGAGAGGGGCCCTACTGGTGGCCGGTGAGTGGCCCCACAACCTACCATGACTATCACTAAACCAGAGGTTGCTATTGGCGCGTGGGTCTGGCATGAAAGCCGACCCGGGATGAGTAGCTCCCTTTTCGGTAACTCTGTGCGTACCGTAGCGGACTCACTCCACTCACCAACAGGGGGGACATAGAGTGTATAAAGGCTCTACCGTCGGTGTCGTCGTTCCGGCACACAACGAAGAGGGGTTCATCGGTGAGGTCATCGACTCACTTCCGGAGTACGTCGATCAAGTGTTCGTTATCGACGACTGCTCGACAGATGGCACGTGGACCGAAATCAAAGAATACGTTGATACCGAGGTAACACAGGCAAGTGTGACCGGGGACTCCGCACAACAAATAGTTGTCGCCGACGGGGCCGGGACAACGGTATCTGAAAGCCAGACGTTTCTCGATAAGCGGATCGTCCCAGTCCGTCATCAGACTAACGGCGGTCGCGGGGCTGCCGTACAAACCGGATACGAGCTAGCGCTTATGAGCGGCATGGATACGGTTGCAGTCCTTGATGGCGACGGCCAGATGGACCCGAACATCCTCGATGAGATACTCGACCCAGTCATTGAGGGGGATGCGGATTACGCGAAAGGCAACCGCCTTATATCGCGACGCCACTGTACTCAGATGTCCAACTGGCGGCTGTTCGGGAATGCGCTCCTCACGATGCTGACCAAGATTGCGAGCGGACACTGGCAAATGCGCGACCCACAGAACGGATACACCGCGATTTCCGCGACGGCGCTTGACCAGCTCTCGCTGAACGATCTGTTTGACGACTACGGATTTCTGAACGATATGCTAATTCACTTAGATGCGAATGGGATGACTGTTCAGGACGTACCGATGGAAGCACTCTACGGCGACGAGTCGAGCGGCATCAGATACGGCTCGTTCATCCCGAAGCTCTCTATGCTGCTCCTGCGACGGTTCTTCTGGCGAATCGGTAAGAAGTTCTTCAGACTGTGACCAGTTCTCCAGATGATACGTCGTCCGATTATGTAGTTCCTACTTATATCGGACCAGTGGAGACAGTATCGCATGGTTGGATGGTCCTCATCTCTGTTGCGAGTGGCCGATTTGGTGGCCGTCATTCTGCTTACCATGCTGGCGATCGCGGCAACTTTCGTGTCGGAGTCACTGCTGCGAACCGTGGTGACGATACCGTTTCTGTTCTTCGCCCCTGGATACTCGGTGGTGGTGGCCATGTTCCCACACCGGCGCTCGTCACTCGACGGCGAGCGGTTGTTCGGCTCCGAGGCGCTTCTGTTGGGTATAGCTACCAGCATTGGCCTGGCGATTATCGTCGGGGTGAATCTCGAGTACACGGTCTGGGATATCGCCGCAGTCCCAGTGATGGTTGCCCTGTCGTCAATAGCGCTTCTATCGGCCACTGTCGCGATGTATCGCCGACTGTCGCCTCTCAACGAGACCTCACCTACTACGTTTGGTGGCTCATCGTACCGAGCCAAGACCCCGAATATAGGCGACTCGATACAGCTCAGCTCGGTCATCGTTGCCGTCTCTGTCCTCGTCGCAGTACTCAGCGTTGGCGTTGTCGCACTGGACCCGCCCCGCGGTGAGCGGTATACGGAGTTTGGTCTCCTTACCGAGGCGGAGAACGGAACCCTCGTCGCTGACAACTATCCGTCCGAGATATCGGCTGGCGACCAGGAAACACTGTATTTCACGGTCACGAACCGTGAGATGCAAACCAAACAGTACACCGTTGTGATTACGCTCGTCGCGACGAACGAGGACGGAGACGCAATCCAGCGTGCGCGATTGGATTCTTTCAGAAACGAAGTCGCTGCCGAAGAGACGTGGCGGCAAGAACACACGGTTGAACCCCTGCTGAGCGGTGAGCGGTTACGGCTTACGTATCTGCTTTACGACGGGACTATCCCCGAACAGCCCACGGCCCAGAACAGCTACCGGGAACTCCACGTCTGGCTTGACGTGTCGTAGCGAAGGCTCTAGCGAGGCGCAATCCCGCTTGAGTCAGGCAGTTCTGTGAGCAGGGGCTGCGGTAGGCAAGTGTGCTTGAATGAACGCCTCGTAATCCCGAAGCACGGCCTCCGGGGCGAAATCGCGCGCCCGCTCGATTAATCTCTCTTTCTGCGGTGGGTCGGCCAGAGTGGTATGTATCCCGTCTGCGAGGGCGCTTTCGTCCCCGACCGGCACTAGCGGTCCGACCTCTCCACCTTCTAAAATCTCGTAGGGACCGCTAGGGCAGTCCGTCGAGACGACCGGGCAGCCACACGCTAGCGCTTCGATGATAACTGTCGGGAGCCCTTCGTGTACTGACGACATGGCTAGCACGGATGCACCGGCCATGTAGCCGTAGGGGTTGTCGACGTAGCCCGGAAACGAGACTCTATCACTGATGCCGAGGTCCCGTACCAACTGCCTGAGTTCGCCACGCTCGGACCCCCGTCCGACGATGATTGCTCGCGTTTGCGGGCGCGCTTCGTGAACCCGTTTGAACGCTTTGAGGAATGAGCCGAAGTTTTTCTGTGGTTCGAGGCGGCCGACGCCGAGCACGACCTCGTACTCTGGAACGCCGACCCATTCGTGATCTACCGGCTCTCGGGACCGCATACGGACCTCTTCGACGGGAATCGGGTTGTGCAGTACGGTTACGTCCTCCGGACTGACTCCTACGTGCTCGACGATGCTCTCGGCGGCACCATCGGAAACGGCAACGAACTGATCCGCCCGGTCGGAAAGCCGGCCCGCGAGCCACTCAACGAACTTCTCTTTCGGCGATTCCTGCACTCCGAGGGTATTGTGGACCGTCGGAACCGCGACCGCATCGGAGCCGACCAATCCGTGTGCGAAGAGACAGACATCGTTGGCGTACGTCATCTGCGAGAAGATCATGCTCGGTGATTCGGTCCTGAGATACCTGCGGAGTGCCGGGACAGCGGCACCGATACCGATTCCCGGGATAGACGGGGTCTCCAGATCGATGAGGCGAACGTCGCTTCGCACTTCTTTCTTGAACTCGCCTTCACAAAACGAGACGAGGAGGTCGACGTTGTACTCCTGCTCGGCCAACCCGTTCGCGATTGTCACTGTCACTCGTTCAGCCCCCCCGACTGTTAGGGACGGAACGTAGAACGCCAGCGGTCTCTGCCCTGTCATATCGACATTGTCTCGGTCAGTAGGCTTTTTTTATTATCTTCCTACCCCGAGGCGTATCACGTATTTTTGCCGTATCGCACGTCGCGGGACGGTCCGCAAACTGGCTCGGAGACTACGGCAGAATTTGGCGACAAACTCGCCAACGCACGAATTCCGCTCCGGAGCAGATATCTGGTTAGGACTGTGATACCCTAGAAAGCACAGGCTTAACAATAAGTATCGGACAGCAAGCGTCCTGCACAGAATGCGCATCCTACGTGTCGCCCAAGATATCTTTCCAGACAAAGTTGGGGGAGCACCTTATCACATACACGCTCTAAGCCGCGACCAAGCCGAGATGGGACACGATGTGACGGTCCTGACCGTCTCGAACGACCAATCCAAGCCACAGACAGAACAGAGAGCCGGGTACACCCTTGTCCGTCTGTCGCCGCGCATCGAACTGTTCGGTAACGCGCTGTTCGCCGGGACGGTGAAGTACCTCCGCAACGCTCGGGAGTACGACGTGGTACACGCTCACTCACACCTGTTCTTTTCGAGCAACCTCACGGCGGCTTACAGTCGGGTAACCGACATCCCGCTTGCCGTTACGTGTCATGGACTTATGTCTCAACGAGTCCCCGAATGGTTTTCTCGGTTCCATCTCAACACTGTCGGACGGTTCACATACAACGCGGCGGACGTGCTCTTCTCTTACACTGCGCCAGAACGCGAGCGACTTCGGGACCTCGGTGTCTCCTCCGATATCCGCGTCATCCACAACGGGATAGACGTCGACCGATTCACGCCAGTCGGCGCAACGTACGACCGGATAACCGATGCCACTGGTCCGGCAGTCGTTTTTGTCGGCCGTCTGGTCGAAGGGAAACGGCCCCGGGACGTTCTGAAAGCCTTTCAGACGGTACAAAATAATATACCTGAGGCCAAACTGTTTTTTTGCGGTGACGGGCCGCTCCGGGACAAGCTAGAACAGATTGTCGAGCGAGAAAACATGCGCGAGTCGATACGTTTCCTTGAACGGGTTCCGTATCAGGAGATGCCGGCGGTATATCGTGCCGCGGACCTGTTCGTGCTCGCTAGTAGAACAGAAGGGTTCCCACGAAGCGTCATGGAATCGATGGCGTGTGCCACACCCATTCTCAGCACCCGACTGGAACAGACAGAACAGGTAATCGAGCAGGCTGGCCGGACGGTGCCGGTCGGGGACACGACGGCACTAGCTGATGCCATGTCTTCGATGCTCGACGATAGAGCCGCGTTACGAAAGCTCGGCCAAGCAGGCAGGGAGATCGTTATGCGAGAATACGACTGGTCCGAAACGGTAGAACAGACGACACAGACCCTCGGTACTATTTCTACGTCTACGCCCTCCCAGCAACAGGTCGACAGTGGCCAGGCCGAAGAGCAAGTGATACCCGCCGGCTCGAACACGGAGCATGAGCAATGAACCGCTCAGACACGGCACACGAAGCTCCCACGACGGGTACCGACAGCTACGATGGAACCTCCCGCCAATCTCCGGACGAGACCTTACGCGTCTGCTTTCTCATCAACAAACTCGCACCTGATGGCGCACCGACTATCGTCCTGAACCTCGTCGAGCAAACGCGAGACCAACAGTTCGATTTCACGGTCTGTTTCTTCGGCGGTGACGACACGCTCCAGAAAGATTTTGAGGACGCAGGCGCGCGCGTTGTCGACTTCGGAGCGGTCGGGGAGTTCCCGCAGTTCGACCCACGCTCGCTCCCGCGCATGCTCCGTTTCTTCCACCGGGCATCGTTCGACATCCTCCACTGCCACTTGCCGTACTCACAATCGCTCGGACGACTCGTCGGCTCCGTAGCCGACATCGACCAAATCGTGAGCACACAGCACAACGTCCCGGCGAACTATCATCCCATAGAGCGGGTAGCGGAACGTATCACCCGACCGCTCGATTCTCGGACCATTGCCGTCTCAGAGGGCGTTCAGACGGCTTTCACCGGTGAGAGCGAGGTCTTTCACCACGATGCTGGTAGGCAGTGGACCACGATTCCCAACGGGATTGACGCGGACGCCTTCGCTGGCTCCGTGGACGCGGCTGACGGAAGTGTCGTCCGCCAGGAGTGGAACCTTTCGGGCTCTGACCCGCTCTATCTCAACGTGGCCCGATACGAACCCCAGAAGCGACAGGAGACGCTCATCGAGGCGATGGAAGAAGTTGTCGACAGCGTGCCGTCGGCACATCTTCTCATCGTCGGGTGGGGCTCGCTCGAAGCATCGCTCCGAGAGAAGGTCCAGAACGCGGGCTTGTCCCAGGCTGTGACGGTCACCGGACGCGTTCCGGAGATTCACGGGTATTACGCGGCTGCTGATGCCTTCGTCTCTGCATCGGCCTTTGAGGGACTGCCGGTGACTATCCTCGAAGCCATGGCCGCCGAATGCCCAGTTGTTGCCACAGACATTGACGGCGTGAGAGAAGTCGTCCTTGACGGTGAGACCGGACGATTGGTTACACCCGAGGAGCCCACACAGATGGCAGCGGCGATGCGAGCGCTCGCGGACCACACGATCCGGGAGCGCTACGGGGAGAAGGGATACGACCGTGTTCGAAACATGTTCACCGTCGAACAGATGGTCTCTCGCTACACCCGGTTGTATCGCTCTCTCGACAGCCGACAGAGACGGGACAATAACACCGGATAATACGAAAACGATACCTGACTCCGATATGCACGATACTGTCGTCCGCGGCACTGCCAACCCTGTCCGACTCGCGTCGGCGGCCCGTTATGCCGCATTTACTTATTGTTACAAAACCGAACAAGCGGATGTGAACCGTGTCACAGGTAGTAACTTCATCTTTCTCCATCAGCGATGAGTATCGTAAATAATCTCGAACGCCGCCTCGACAACTGGGTCGGGTTTACTGATAGCCATCTGCAAACGACTCTCGCCGTCATTCTATCGGGCCTCCTCCTCGCCGAGTGTTTCCTGTTTCTTCGAATCCAACTGGCAACGGGATACGAAACCTCGATCGTCGAGTCACTCCCGTCGACGTACTGGCTCCTCTTTTATACGATATTAGCCGGTAGCATCGTACTGCTGTTTTTCGCCGGTGCTACCGGCACCACGTTCTGGCGACACGGACTGGCCCTCTTGCTGGCGAACTATCTCATATACATGTTCCTGCCAGTTGCCCGAGGGTACAAGCTATATGGACGCGGTGAGGCTGATAAACTCCGGCATCTCGGGGACGTCCAGGCCATCGTCGAAACCGGGGGACTCCCCGGCATCTGGTATCCCGGCGAACACGTTCTGATGGCGGAACTACACATGCTCGGCCTTCCGCTGACGAGCACCCAATACGGCATCAATTTCGCGTTCACTCTACTACATATCGTGGCCATCGGTGCCGTCGTCCGTCTGTTCAGTCAGCGGCGGGAAAGCATTGCAGCCGGACTAGCGGTCGGCGCGCCGCTCCTGTACACCACGTTCCACCTTTCGGCACATCCTGCCATCTTGTCCTTTATGCTACTCCCGGTTGTTCTGCTCGTACTCGAACGGTACCGCCAGACGAACGAGAAGACGTACCTCTTACTTCTCGTTACGCTGGGTCTCGCGGTCATTTACATGCACCCGATGACGACGCTGTTCATGATCGGGATGATTACGGTGACGGCGGCGTATTCAATCCTGTACCGAGGCATCTTCGATAGCTCAATCAAGACGCTCAGTCTCCGTCTGGGTGCGCTCTTCCTGCCGCTTCAGTTTATTTGGTTACAGGGCTTCCGGCAAACGGAGGTGTCTATGTACAATATGTTCGGACCGGACAAAGGGTCGAGCCCGGCGGCCCAGGAACTGGCGAAAGCCACATCGGTTTCGTTCACTCCGGTGCAGCTAGCCTGGAAATTCGTCGACCTCTACGGTAGCGTGTTCCTTTACTTCTTGACCGCGGGCCTCTTTCTCGTAATCATTCTCGTCGCCTTCCTCCGCAGAAACAACCGCTACGACTGGGGCCTCAGCGCGACCCATTTCATGGCCGGTGTAACACTGGCAGTGCTCTTCTTGCTTCGTGACCTCGTCGTCAAGGGCCACATCCGTCTGTCACGCTACGCTATCCTCTTTGCCGCAGTGGCTATTGGGATGCTCATTCTACACATCTTCGAGCGACAGCGGTCATATCTGATAGTCTTATCCGCGCTCGTAGTGCTTCTCGCGGCTGGATTAGGTGCCCAGGCAGCATACGAACCGAACCGCCATCTCACCCACGCTGAGTACGACGGGACGCAGTATGTGTCGACGAAATATAACCTTGAAGAGCCCGTGTACTCGATGGATACGTCACACAAAATGAAGGAGTTCGTGCTGTCGAGCAACCACGACCGCCTATGGCCGAGAGGCATCACTACGGAGAACAACGTTCCGGATGGGTTGGGTTACACCGGACCAGATGTGAGGGCGGCAGATACGTACGGCAGTGCGTATCTCGTGACGAAGACGTACGACCGCAAACGACACACTGCCTCCCACTACACGCCGGAACAGCAAGAGTTCCTCTTCCGGTATGGCGAGTCCCATTTGAATCAGTTAGAACGGGATTCGACGGCGAACAAAGTCTACGTGAATGGCGGGTACACGGCCTGGAGAGTGTCCCCACAAGTGGATGAGGATATCGCGGAATAATCTGGCTCGGCACTCTGCTTTCGGAGCGGTATTACTCGACTATATATCCTAGGTCGGAAAGTTGGTCTCTGATGTCGTCGCTGAACTCGACCTCTTCCCCATCGAGTTTCTGACTGTCGATTTCGCTTAGCCGCCTCTGGAGGCCCGCCTTGAGTTCGTCCCTGCGGTCGGGGTACGACATTGAGACGTCTGACTGTTCGTCGGGGAGTTCGAACAGCACGTCACCTTCCGCACTCTGCTGATATTTGAAGTCGTGGGTCCGGAGCGAACTAAGCGCCGCATCGTCGAAGTACCCGGTATCGAACGACGGGTCATGTTCTTGTATCGCCGAGAGCGGGCCCTGGATGTCAGCGGCACGCTGGCTGAGTGCAGCTGTCCGTCGTTCGTTCCGGAGGTCTATGCCATCGAAATCGGTCGTATCGCCGCCAGCAATCTCGACGAGCGTTCGAACGATGTCGATATGCTGGACGAGTTCGTCCTGTTTATCGGCCACTGAATCGAGCCCGTGTACGACGGCCGGGACGTGAATCAAACCATCGTGAAGGACGAATTTGTGACCGAGCAGGCCACACTCTCCGAGGAGGTCACCGTGGTCGGCGGTCACAACGAAAACAGTGTTCTCGAGGTCGAGCGCCTTCAGATGGTCGAAGAGTTCTCCGATCAGTGAGTCAGAGTACGCTACGAGCGTGTCGTACATCACGTTCAAAGCGTTCCAGTCCGCTTCGCCGAACTCACTGACATTGGCGATTCCTCGGTGAAGGTCGGCGGTGTGTTTGAAGGCCCGCTCGCTCGCTGCTCTTGGCGATTCGATGAGGTCCGACGAGAACCGGTCCTGCCATGCCGGCGGCGGATAGTACGGGAGGTGTGCGCCGTGGTAGTGTGCGGACAGAAAAAACGGTTCCTCCCTTTCGGTTCGGGACGAGACCTGCTTCTTTACGACTTCGTTGACGAAGAAGTCGGGCCGGTGTTTCGTCTTCTCCGTACTGAGGCCGCCTGAATGGGACCGCAAGTTGCTGAGGAAACGGAGCAGTGTACGCGGGCTAACCTCTCTGAATAGGTCGGTCGGATTGATGTGTTTGAACGTTTCGAACCCACGGGAAAGGCCGGTAGATTCGCTGAAGTAATGGTTCGCCGAGACACCAACCGTCTGATACCCAACCTCCTGAAGTCGCTCGGCGACGGTGTTGACGCTCTGTGGCAGCTTGTTCGTACCGTAGCCTGTCCGGTGGTGTTCGGGAAAGGTTCCGGTGTGTATCGATGCTGCCGACGGCAGTGACCAGTTCGCGGCGGCAATGCAACTACTGAAACTGACTCCGCCCGCCTGATTGGCGATACGCTCCATGTTCGGCGTCGTCGCTCGCGCGTGGCCATCTAACGTGGTACGGTCGTATCGAATACTGTCTAGAGTAATCCAGATGATATTAGACGGAGCAGTTGATTCGCTCATTACTGCGTTAGATTCGGCGTTGGCAGTTTGTTAATGACTACGTACACCGGCTGTTCATCGAACGTCTGCGAAGTCCAGCGATTCTTCCGCCGGTGGCCGGCAGACTCTATCGGCCGATAAAACACTGTACGCGAAGTAGCTGAAGATTGGTCGGTTTTAACTCGTATAACTATACCCGTCGGTGAAAAATTGGGTCCCAATGTCACTGAAGCAACGGCCAAACGTGCTGTTGATAGTTCTCGACACAGCACGTGCGCGCACGGTGCTCCCGGGTCTCGAATCCGGACTGATGCCGACGCTGTCACGTATTGCGAGTGACGGAACGACATTCACCGATGCGACGGCCACTGCACCGTGGACTCTCCCTTCTCATGCCGGGATGTTCACCGGAAAGTACACGTCATCACACGGCGTCCACGCCGGAAACCACATCTTTGACCCGGACTCCGAGCCGCTCGCATCCCGAATCTCCAACGCAGGCTACCGAACGGCGGGCATCTCTGGAAACGTCTGGATAAGTCCGGAGTTCGGCTTCGATGCCGGCTTCGACGAGTTCTCGATGAAGTGGGACCTTTTCTGGGATGCCCCCGAGCTTTCGAGCGTCATCAGCAACCGGAACACGACGGCGACCGGCGACACCATTCTGGATGTGTTTCGGGGGCAGGGCCCGGTCGACCTCCTCAAAGGCACGCTTACTACCGGCTACGCGAAGTTCCTCGCGGAACGTCACGATGATGGGGCACACCACACTACCTCACGAACGGTCGAATGGTTGGAACAGAACGGCACGGAGGACGACCCGTTCTTCTATTTCCTGAACTACGTTGAACCACACCTTCCGTACGAACCGCCCGCGCCCTTTCTCGACGAGTACCTGCCTGACGGTGCCGACCCGTCACGCGTTTCGGACCTCAACCAGGACCCCTGGCAGTACGTCGCCGGCGACCAGGAGCTGACCGATGCGGACGTAGAAATATTCAAAGGCCTGTACGAGGCAGAGCTGGCGTATCTTGATACGCAACTCGAACGGCTCTACGATACACTTGCTGAACAGTGTATTCTCGACGAGACCGCCATCATTCTGGTCGGAGACCACGGGGAGAACATTGGCGAACACGGGCTGATGGACCACCAGTACTGCCTCTACGAGACACTGATTCACGTCCCTCTCGTCATACGATACCCGGAACTGTTTGACGAAGAGGAGGTTTCTGGACCCGTCGAACTCCGGGATCTGTATCCGACCGTTACAGACCTCGCGGGCGCTGAGCAGCCGGCCGATACGGACGTTTCGACACACAGTTTGGTTCCCCGGGACGGCACCGTTCCCGTACGGGACAGAGCAATCGCCGAGTATCTCGTCCCGCAGCCGTCGATGGATTCGCTCCGAGAGGCAGTGGAGTCGTTTGATGAGGCTGCGACGCGGTTCGATCGCCCGCTTCGAGCGATTAAAACAACCGACTGGAAATTCATCGAAGCACCGGACGACACTGAACTGTACGACCGCGATGACGACCCTACCGAACGGATTGACGTCGCATCGATACATCCGGACATCTGTGAGCTCCTCGGGACAGACCTCCGAGACGAACTCGGTCGCCTCGCTCGCGGAACGTCGGACAGCAATACCATCAGCGCGAATAAAAAAGAGCGCCTCGAAGACTTGGGGTACCTACAGTGACACTCGCCCGATTTATCATCCGCATAATAGAAGACTCACAATTACGCCGGACCACGACCTGGCAGCGGACGACACACTCGACCGAGTCTCCTGACACATCAGAAAACATACAACAGATATGAACGAGCCACCCGTCAGCGTTGTCCTCCCGACGTACGACCGCCCAGAAATCCTCCGAAACGCCGTCAAGAGCGTTCAGGAGCAGACGTACCGTCACATCGAACTTGTCGTCGTTGACGACCACTCACCGACCCCGGCGGCGGACACGCTCAGTCCGCTCTCGTTCGACGAACTGACCGTCGAGATAATCAGACACGAGGAAAACAGGGGCGCAAACGAGGCCCGAAACACGGGAATACGTGAATCGACGGGCGAGTACATCGCTTTCCTCGACGATGATGACGACTGGGCCCCGTCAAAAATTGAAAAGCAAGTGGCGGTGTTCCGCGAGGCCAGCCCGGAGGTCGGTGTCGTCTACACGGGTTCCGAGTACGTGTACGACGATTACGTTCGAACGGTCGTCTTCTCGCTGGAAGGTGACGTCACCGAAGAGATGCTCCGCGGTCGCTCCCTCGGCGAATTCACCACCCTAATGGTACGCCGGGATGTCGCTATGGCCGCTGGGCTCCCCGATACAGACTTTCCGAGTTGGCAGGACCGCGACTGGCTCCTGCGACTGTCCTGTCACTGCAAGTTCAAAACCGTCCCCGAGGCTCTCACCACTCGGCGTCGCAAGACCGGAGAAGACAGCATCAGCGATAACTTCGAGGAGAAGCGCGACATCTCGTACCCACTGTTTATCGAGAAACACAGGGACCTCGCCGCGGAGTACGGGTGGCGATGTGAGCGGGCGTTCATGGCCGCGACGACCGAATCACTTGGACAGGAGGCACTGAAAAACGGATACTACGCCGATGCGAAAAAATACTTCCTCAAAGCGCTCCGATACCATCCCCTCGATAGATCACGGCTCGTGTACGCTCTGGTCGCATATGGCGGGAAGTACACCTACGGGGCGGCACACACGCTAGCCAGTCTGCTCCACCGGGTCAGGACGGATACCATCCACAAGTAGGAACTGACTAGTAATACCGCCGGTCGGCTCGCTACAGTTGCAATCGTGGCTTGAACTCACCCCCTCGCGCGCACCGTCTGTACAATTGTTTAATAACTCTCTTACTTTGATTCCGATAGTCTTGGGGACAGATAGTATGAAATTGGATGTCGAAAACGTCCTCATTTACGTCGACGACGCTGTTAGATACGATGCGATTGCGGACACGCTGTCTGATTTCGGGCCGACGCACAAGACCATCGCAGCGTCGACTCATACCCCGACGTCGTTTGGGAGTCTGCTGACTGGACTATTACCGCCGCGGAGCGGAATCCACAGTTTCAAACACACAGTCCCCCCTGACGTGCGGTCTGTCTTCGATATCGAGACATACGAGACGTCGATGGGGTCTGAGGGAGGGATGAACGACGGCATCGCAGACATCTTCGGCTCTCCGGCACGGACGACTATCGAGGAAGCGAGGCCGCCATTCGTCCACGTTGTCCGCCGTCCCGGTGGACATGCGCCGTACAATGGGTTCGAGTGGGAGCAGTACGAGTACGCGGACGAGACTGCCGCCGAATATTTCGACAGGATTTCGAATCAACCAGAACAAGCACGAATCGATTACGAGCGGGGCGTGGAGCGCTCGTTCGAGGAATTCCAGCGCGTCCTCGGTGTCCTGAAAGAGCGCGGGCTCGCCGACGACACGTTAGTGGTCTACACGAGCGACCACGGTGAACTCCTCGGCGAGTACGGGTTTTTCGGACACACACACGCTGCCACGCCCGAAGTCGTCTACGTGCCGACGACGTTCATCCATCCCGAGCTCGAACCTAGACAGGTCGACGGTCTCTTCCACCACGTCGACTTGGTGCCGACCGTCGCCGACGCGATGGCACAAGACGTCGACATCGGAGAAACAGACGGGGTTATTGAGGGCGCCGACCGCAAAACCGGATACAATCACCTCCGGCACATCCGGTACGGGACCCTTGCCGACCCGCTCGAACGTCTGCTCCAGATGACCGGCGGATTCGAGCGGACCATCCAGAGTCTCTGGGATGCGAACGGTGGTCACGTTTTCGTCGACGGGTCACACGTCACTGCCTCGCTCATTTACCTCGTCCTGTTGCTACAGAAGCCGTTCGGGAAGCAAGTCCGATACGGGAACCGCGTCCTCGAATCGTACAAGATGTTCACGCCCGGACACGCGTCGTACGGGCTCCCCGGGTTCGACAAGTCCGAGGCCCAGTCGAAAATCGACTTGATTCTCGAAGGCGAGACCGCCGGCAACGAACACGACATAGATGCAGCCACTGCGGAGCATCTCGAAGAGATGGGATATCTATAACGGGGACAGCGTTTCGGTAGCCATATTATAATTTTCACAGGGGGAGTCTTGCACACAGATATTGTGGCCGATAACACAGCGAACCACGCGTACAACCGACCGCCTCGGGGTGCACAAGATTGGGACGTACTGCTCAACGAGAACTTTTCGCGTATAGACGGCGACGTCGAGATTCGGGATACGGAGGAGAACCGCAGTCAGTACACACCGAAGACCGGTGCGAAGTACCTCGCGACGGATACCGGACAGGTCTATCTCGGCGACGGGAACGAGTGGCAGCGACGAGCCTCCGTCAACGTCGTCCGGAACGGTTTCACTCGGACGGCCGACGGAACAGTGATTGCTCCACCGGGCGAACTCCAAGCGGCAATCGATGCGACCGCGACGAACTCCAACTTCGGTCAGCAACCCACACAGACTATCAGTCTCGTTTCCGGACGAACGTATGAAATATCCGATACAATTACGCTCAAATCCGGTGTCCGGCTGGAGTGCAACGGCGCTAGAATCGTCCCCTCCGGCGATTTCAATGTTTTTGAGCTTCACCGTGAGACACAGCTAGTCCGCCCCCACATCGACACGCGAAACATGGACTGGCAGTCGATTCAAGTCCTCATCGGTACCAAGGAGTCCGACAAGCTAGAACCGTCAAACCGAGCCTGGGTACAGGACGCCTATTTGCTCGGTGAGCCGGGACGGGGCACTGGCTTGCAGTTTCGCGGACAGGACGGACCGTGTTCAATGCAAGCAGCCAGCGGTATACTCAATGGATTCGACACCGCACTGGAGTTCTACGCGGCGGGCGGCGACACCAGCGGCCAGGGCGACTGGTCGAACGGCAACCACTTCGAGGGCACTATTCGGAACTACCGTGTCGCGATTAGCATGCGATCGGAAGGTGCAGCGGTCAGCGGGAACACGGTCAGGGCGCAAGTACAGGCAAACAGCAAGCGGAGCGAATGGCTCCTGTGGATGGCGGATGACCCCCGAAGCGAACGGGACAGCGAGAACTACCTGATGAAGGGCAACACCCTCTTCGTGTATCCGTGGGACGTCAACAACTACAGCGCGAACAACCCCTACAGCTCTGATGCGGACCGACGGGCTCCGATATGGTATCTCGGGCGAGGGACCCGCTACGGGAACTCCATATACGATTTCAGTGGCCTGCTGGGAAACGAGTTCATCGTGAACAACTCCGACAACCCCGACCGAAACGGGATCTTCACCGCACACGGCGGAGAGGTCACTGGAACGGCACAGCTCCGGTTCAACCCCGCATACGACCGAAACGATAGTCGAAGATGGCACCCGGAGTCCGAGAACAGCTGAAACCAGGGCCTTCTGGACAGCAGTCGCTACGAGTTACGTGATTCGTGGTGCCAGTTACGGCTGTCATTGCGCTGGTAGTTCGGCGGCTGGCTCCACTCCGTAGTCCCCGTCACATGCCCACCGTGGCCGGTGAGAATACCGTTCCTGTCAGGGGTGTCAGCGTTGTTGACGATGTACTGGTTGCCCATCAGGCCACCGAAATCGTACAGCGAATTCGCGTACTGCTTGCCCTTTCCGATGTACCACACCGGAGGCTTGCGGTCACTGCTATCGTAGTACGGGTTCTTTTCGTAATTGATGTTGTCCCAGGATTTCACCAGCATGGCGTTCCCCTTCTTGACGTAGGAGGAGTCTCCGCGCTGAGAGCTGGAGCGGGGGTCGTCTTCCATGTACCAGAGCCACTTACTGACTCGCGGGTTCGGCTGCGCCTGCAGACGGAAGGAGTTGCCAGTGACGGCCGCGCCTTCCGACCGCATCGAGACCCCGATTTCGTAGTTTCGGATGAGCCCCTCGAAGTGGTTGCCGTTCGACCAGTCGCCCTGGCCGCTGGTGTCGCCGCCCGCCGCGTACAGGTCTATCGCACGCTTGAACCCGTTGATAGTTCCGGTCGCCCACTGCATCGAGCAGGGGCCACCGCTTCCGCCGCGGAACTGGAGGCCCGTTCCGGCGCCCTTGTCGCCCATGAGGTAGGCGTCTCGGACCCAGGCCCGGTTCGCGGCCTCGAGTTTTGCAGCGTCGTCGGCACCGACGACGATTTGGGTTGAACTCCAGCCTTGGTTCCGGGAGTCGATATGTGGCTCTATGAGCTGGCTCTCCCGGTACATCTCAATGACGTCGAAGTCGCCGGAGGGAACGATTCTGGCGCCGTTGCACTCCAGTCGGACGCCGCGCCGTATTTTAATTGTGTCCGAAACGGTGTAGTTCTCACCCGAAACCAACCGGACGGTCTGGGTCGGCCGCTTGCCCCATTCGGCTCCGTTCGAAGCGTCGTCGATCGCGGACTGGAGGTCGCCGGGCGACGCGATTATCGTCCCGTCGTCGGCGGTCTTCGACCCCGTAGACGAGGGTGTAATGTCCCCAATTGGGTTCCACATGTCACCGTCTCCGAGATACACTGTCCCCGTATCCGTCGCGAGGAACTTCGCACCGGCGTTGGGCGCATACTGGTCCATGTTGGATTCGGCGTCCCGGTGTTCGACGTGGTTGTCGAGCTTCTTGAAGTTCTCGTTGAGCGGTACGTGCCAATCTAGCGTGCCCTCCGCGGGTGTGTTGTATCGTTCTGACATTGTTTTACTGGGTACCCCCGTACCCACCCATCCCATAGCCTTCGCTGCCGAAGTCGTCGGTCGCGGTCTCGGTCTCCGTCGGTGTCGGCGTCGCCGTTTCAGTCGGTGTGGCCGTCTCGGTCTCCGTCGGCGTCGCGGTTTCGCTCTCCGTTTTGGCCGCGTCCCGGAACTCGAACCAGTTGAAGTCGATACCGGAACCGACCGCCTTGACCTGGATGACGTGTTCGCCACCGGAATCGACCGTCACATCCGGAAGCGTCGCCGTCTCCCAGGTAGTCCAGTCGCCCGTGTTCGGGACAGCCACCGTGCCGACCCGGTCGCCGTCGATCGACACCCGCAGTTGCCTGTCGTCACGGGTCGTCGCCACGCGGACGTCGATGATGTAGGTTCCGGTCGGCACCTCCACGGTGTATTCGAGCCACTCACCGTCCTCGAAGTAGCCGACGTTGTACTCCCCGGAGACGTCCTGCGTCTGCCGGGTGTCAACGTCGGAGTCGCGGTAGTCGAGGTCGTACTCGCTCCCGGCGGTGGTGTCGTGGTACGCCACGCCCTCGCCCCCGAGGTCGTAGTTCTGGGCCTGCACCCGACCCGGCAGAACCGGGACGCCATCGAACGGCTGGTTGCCGGCGACGACGAACTCGGCCCAGTTGAAGTCGATGCCGGAGCCGACGGCCTCGACCCGGAGAACCTGCTGCCCGTCGGCGTCGATGTTTACGTCCTCCAGGGTCGCGGTTGTCCACGCCGTCCAGTCGCCCGTGTTCGGGACGTCGAGTGTTCCGAGCGTCTGCTCGCCGAGCGTGAACCGGAGCTTTCTGTCGTCCCGGGTCGTCGCCACGCGGACCTTGATGTCGTACTGGCCCGGCGAGACGTCGGCGGAGTATTCAAGCCACTCGCCGTCCTCGAAGTAGCCGACGTTGTACTCCCCGGTGCTGTCTTTGGTTTCCCGGATGTCGACGTCGGTGTCGCGGTACCCGGTGTCGTACTCGTTGCCGGCCGTCGTGTCGGAGTACGCGATGCCCTCCCCACCCGTGTCGTAGTTCTGGGCCTGGATACGGCCGGGAATCGTGGCGGGCGTCCCGTTGTAGGGGTCTTGCCCATCGACTCTCTCAAACTCGACCCAGTTGAACTCCACGCCGGAATCCAGCGCCTCGACCCGCAGCGTCGATTGCTGTTCGGTCGTTATTTCGATGTCCTCTACTGTGACGGTCTCCCACGAGGTCCAGTCGCCCGTCTTGGGAATGGTGATGGTCGCGAGGGCCCGGTCGCCAAGGAACAGTTCGAGTTGGCCGTCCGAGAGCGCCGACGCGACTCGCAGGCTGATATCGTACGTCCCCGGCGAGACAGTGGTCGTGTATTCGAGCCACTCTCCGGCCTGGAAGTAGCCGACGTTGTACTTCCCGGACTCGTCTCCCGTCGGTCGGATGTCCACGTCGGTGTCCCGGTTGGCGGACCCGTAGATGTTCCCGTCGGACGTGTCGTGATACGCCTCGCCTTCGCCGCCGATGTCGAAGTTCTGGGCCTGGATACGGCCCGGAATCGACCGGACTGTTCCCTCGTACGGAGACTGGGACTGCGTCGTGTTGCCGGTCGAGAGGGTCAGCGAGTAATCGCCACCGCTCCGACCGATGTCCATGACTTGCAGGTAATATGTCGCACTGGTAGAGAGCGATTCCGGGAGATACACGGGGGCCGCCGAACTCGCGTACGCCTGCGACACCAGTTCGCCGTCGGGGTTGAACACCCCAAGGGCAGCGGGCCCCGTGCCGGGGCCGGGTGTAAACTTGACCGTCACGTCCTCGGTGTCGGGCCGAAACGTGAAGAGGTCGGACGAGCTCGGAGACAGCGTCGTCGAGAGCGGAGACCCGACGTTGAGGCTGCTGACCGACTTCGCCACGCTGGCGTCTCCGGCCACATCCGAAACATCGACCGCGGCGAGCTGGGACGTCACTGCTGGCTCGCCGCCGTAGCCGAACTGTGCCGTCGAACTGACTGTGGTAGGACCACCTTTACCGGTACATCCCGCCAGGGACGCGGTGGCAATTCCTGCTAATTTCAGGCATGTGCGTCGGTCTACGACGGTCGTGTCCGTCGGCCTCCTGTCCTCCCGCGACACCTCTTCACTGTCGTGCGAGCGATTCTGTTCTTCGTTGGTCACACTCCGGTAATCTCTATTTACTATTTTATTCGTTGTTGCGGGTTGGGTGGCTTTTGAACTACTTGCTATCCCATTCAATATATCTTGCCATCCCATTCAATGTATCTTGCGTACCAGTACTGGAAGGAAATTACAAACGAAAATGACAGCCAAACTATCGAACGTCTGCCGATATTGCCGAATAGGTGCAGAAGTAGGAAGGAATTAACAGTAAGATATGGCAGAGTGCCCCGCTGGCAAATCCAGTTCCTGACTTGCTTACCGGGCCTCAGCCGCGTGGTTCCGGTCCGGCGACGACGCGACCTGTATTCCGAGTCAGTTCACGTAGCCGAGATGCTCGAGTCGCTTGCGGGCAGTCGCTCTATCCTGGTCGGTCGTGTCGGAACCAGCGGGATTCTCAGCGGTGATTTCCGGACGCTCGCCGCGCTCGTATGTCAACCACGGAACCGTGACCAGTCCGTCGGCGTACACCCCGCCCGGGTGTCCGTACTCCCGTATCGGCACGGGGAAACTCCGCTCACCGATGACCTGCCCGTGGTCCGCGGTGACGACTGTCTTTCCCGAGAACTCATCGAAGAGCCGTTCGACCTCGGGCAACACCACGTCGAGATTCTCCTTGAACGCACGCTCGACGATCTCGTCGGAGACGTCCAGTTCCCCGCTGAGGAGCTTGTACCACTCGAAATTGAGCCTGTCCAATTCGAAGTGCTCCTGTCCGGTCGGCCCGAGGAACGGGTAGTGCGGTTGGAGGTAGTGGACCAGCAGTCGCTTGTTGGGGTACCGCTCTTTCGCCTGTATCGCGGCTTCGGTCATCGTTTCTGGGAGGACCGTCCGGTACTCCTTGTCCCATCCGTCCTCCCTCCACACGTCGACGACGTCGTGAAACCGCGTCTCTACCTTGTCTCGATGCCTGTGCAACATCGGGCTTCCCGTTACGTACACCGTATCGAGGAACTCGCGCCCGTGAAAGTTCGCTCTGAGGAACTCCTTCGTGTCCGACGCCCTCGATTCCACCGACTCGAGTTTCCCGGGAAGCGAACTCTGCTCCTCGAACATGTCGTAGCGACACGCATCCAAAATGAGGAGGTGGTCCCAGTCCTTGGCAAAGACGTCGATGCCGTCACGGTTGTACGGCCACGTCCGTAGTCGGCGATAGTAAAGGCGGTTGACCTCTTGGAAAATCTTGTGTGGTTCATCGAGGCCGTGTTTCAACGACTCCAGCGTGTACATCTCTACTGGTGGGACCGCTGTCGGACGTATTGTTATACCGTCTAAAACCGGCTCACTTTGCTACCGTAATTCCGGTCCCACTACCAATCCGAATGCGATAGGCCGCCCCCAACCCGCCCTCGCCGTGCAGTGTCCGCGACCCGGAGGCGACGCCGCACGCTCCTGTCATTCCCCGGTCGGGTCGTCGATGCCGACCCGACACCGACGCTGCAGGGACTCCCTATCGCTTGCGAGACAGGACAGCGAGATGATGGTGTCACCGTTGAGGAGAGATGTCTGAAACGAAATGTGGTCACCCACCGCGGTCCCGCTGTAGAGCGCCCTCGATGTCCGGTAATCCACCGTTCCGGTCCGACTGAACAGATCGAGACTGCTGCTGTGGTGGTTGACTGTGACGTGGAATTGTATAGCATCGTACGTTTCTCGAAGCGAAGTTGCATCCGCTGGCGATATCTCCTCCGGTGACTGTCCAAGCAGCCCCTTGTGCTCGGACGAAACAGTTGTCCCGTCATCGTCAACGACGACAATCTCAGTCGTCTCCCCTCCGGCGATGCCGACGAACCGCTTTTGAACTATCTCACCTTGATTGACGAGCAGCAACCGATCTAACCAACGCGTACCCTGTAAAAACGGGAGGACGCCAGCAAGCACTGTTCGTCGCTTCATCGCCCTTTCCTCTTCTGTTCGCCGGGTCGACTGATCTGGATTGTCTGTCTCATTTTGATCACGCTAACGCATCGAATATTGATTCGAGGTTCTGCTTGACTTCCCAATTGAAACTAAACATGAGAGCCAGAGCCAGAGCCACATAGACTCCGATACCTACGAGAATTAACAGAATAAACTCCAATACTGGCGCATTAAGAGTCACCGTCTGATAGACGTAGGTCACTGCGGCTGCCATCCCAAGACTTGCCACCAGTGGATACGAAACCTCTCTGAGGACCCGAACCGGAGACGTTCCGACAGTCCGGGCAATAAGGTAGGTGTCTATCGGCATCATCGGGAAGATATAGATGCCCGTAATGACGGCTGCGGTACCCTCAATACCATACATCATCGTGGTCGGGTAGATGAATATCGCAATAAGGGTCACGCGTACAGCGGAGAGCTTGGCGATATAGTCAGGTCGCCCGACCGCCTTCCAGACCGGTCCCATCGTTGCACCCATTGAACGCAATAGCCCATAGATAGCCAGCAACTGCATTACTGGTATCATCGGCTGCCATTCAGGGGTAAAAAACGCCTCGACGAACGCGGGTGCGACTGCTGCGATACCCATCGCTGCTGGGAATGAAGCCAATGTGGTCATTCTAAGCGTCTGGAAGTATCCGGACCGCAGCTTCTCGATATCATTCTGTACTTTCGAATACGCCGAAAACGTCACACTTGAGATTGTCTGTGTGATTTCGGTCGCTGGCGCGTTTGAAAGCCGGTAGGCGAGTTGGTAAAACCCCAGTGCACTTGCCATGAGCGCCCAGCCGACAAACGCATCATCCCCTCTACTGTACAGGAAATATAGGATCGAGTTGGCCGTAACCCATTTGCCGAAACTGTAACGTTTCTTTGCAACATCAAGGTCAAACGAAGGCCATGGCCGGTACCCGTCTGCGATATATGAGACGAGAAACCGGGCGGCGTCGCCGGCGATGAATCCGATTGCCAGTGCATAGACGGTTGGCTCATACAGAGCTATGCCGACGGTGACGACGAAGTATGCCACCGCGCCGCTAACTCTGTAGACGAACTCTTTGTGGAAATCTAGACTCTTCTGGAAATAGACGACAGCAGGGTTTCGTAACCCGACAATAAACGGCGAAAGGGCGATGACTCGAAACAGATCGGTCGCCGCAGGTTCGTTGAACAACGATGCAATAAATGGGGCCCCAAGGAACAGGATCACGGCGATTACGGTCCCCCTGGCTGTCTCGATTGTCCAGGCCGTGTTGAGTTCGTCGTCGACGTTGTCCTCCTCGGCCTGTATCAGAGCGGACTTGATGCCCAACTCGGAGAACTTTTTGAGTGAGGAGAGTGTTAACAGCGCTATCCCCATCAACCCGAATGCACGCGGGGACAACAGTGAAGCAACGATGACTAGCAATAGCAACTCTAGCCCCCGTTCAGTGACGTTCATTATGCCAACCCAAACGCCACTCTTCACAGCCTGCTCCATAACATCATCACTGGCCGGGAGCAGCCGCTTTATCAGTCGTTTCAGTTTATCTAGCATTGTCGCTTAAACTCTCTGCCACGTATGTGATGAGCCAGATCATCAGGCCGATTGACCGACACCAGTTCGTTCTTCCGACTCAATACTCTGTATTGCTGTGCCTGCATAGGCTCTCCGTTGCTACATACTTTGGATACCATCTGTTTGTTATGGGCGGGGTAACCGTGACGCAGCCGAACTATCAGGGTGTATCCCGACACCTCTTCTCAGTGTCCGACTGTTTGAGTGGACTGGGATTTACTGTTTGTCAGCAGTGAGTACCTGTCCGCTTTCGACCATCGATTCCAGCGGGTTGTCATCAATTTCCAGCGGGAAATCGACCCGTCCGCACCGCCGGGCGGACTCCCAGCACCCGAATATAAGCTCCGTTGCCTGCAGTGCGTTGTCAGCTGAGAGTTCAGGTTCACGGCCTGTGGCAAGTGCGTCGACGGTGTCCGCTATGGCACGGTCAATATAGGTTTCAGGCCTCGCGTTTTCTACAGTGGCTCCCGGTATGTGAGCGCTGATCTTCTGCTTTGCAGCGTCGAATATTGTCTCGTTGGGACCATGCACGTCCTCTCCATCAGTGTCGAGTGTTGTCCAGCTGTTGCCAGTCCGGACCCGTAGCGGAACCTCGCCACCGATTTCTATCATTCCGTCTGAGCCCAGCAGCCGCATATGACAGTCGACAATACCACCGTCCCCTGTCGATGCAAGCCCATTGACACCGTTCGTATACCGCCATTGTGCGATGGCCTGATTCTCGTTGTGGGCCCCAAACTGCACGTTTTCCTCGCTGTATTCGATCCCAGCCATCACCCATTTCGACATCGTCTGGTCAGTGAAGTACCCACAGAGGTCAAACAGGTGTGACCCATAGTCGAATAGATTTTTTCCACCGAGTTCAATTCGCTCCAACGAGCCTATTTTCCCGTCTTCAAGCAGCGACTTGGCCTTCCGGAACGGCTTTCCGAACCGCCGTTGATGATTAAACGTAAGCTGGATACCAGCCCGCTTACAGGCCGATGCCATTTTTTTACAGTCCTCCCATCTCGTTGCCATCGGCTTTTCGCAATGGATGGCGTCCATTACCCCACTCTCAGCACACGTCATCACGACAGGTGCGTGGATGTGGGGCGGCACGCAGACGCTGACAATGTCGGGCTTGACAGCATCGAGCATTTTCTCAGTGTCCGTGTAGACGTTCCCATCCGGGAGATTCCATCGTTCGCCGAAGTTCTCTGCATTCTCCGGGACGACGTCAGCACAGGCGGTGAGTTTACACGAATCTAGCCGTTTGTACGCGCCTGCGTGTCTGTATGCCATTGCGAACCCGTCGGTATCCGGGTCGTCCGGATCTGCACCGGTCCCAATGACTGCGACAGTGTAAGTCATCGATGGAAGGTGGGATAGTAGCCTCAATAGTAGTAACCTCGTACTGATTTACTCAGGCAGTCCCCACCGACTGCCTGCTCTCTCAATCCTACCGTGACAATCTATCCGAAACTTCGGTATCATTCTACCAGAGAAAGGTATAAGCGCCATCTCGTCTGGTTTTAGCACACGAACGGTGTATTATATGACTCTTAACCACTCCGATTCTGGTGAATTCCAAGCAGGACAACCGGATGTCCAACTAACTACCCATTCACCCGTGGACTGACCACAGTCGATACTTGGCTGAATATACGAAGCCCGGCAAAACCAATTGAGATTTAATTTCGGGATGTCTTCATATCTACCGTCGGTGAGTTCGTACCCAAAGGCCGTGGTGAATCGCCAGACGGAGCTTGATTTCACTGTTTCAGAGACTGCTTGATATTGTGAACGACACACATCAAAACGAGTTCACGAAATTCACCGTACCAAGTTCGCGCACGCACGGCG